>JAQVGB010000061.1 GCA_028696915.1 Candidatus Dojkabacteria bacterium
GGGTCCAGGAAATTGTGAAAAAGGGCAAGAAGGTGAAGGTGACCGCGGGGTGAGACTGGCGGTCACAGACGATCATAAGCACTCGATATCAGCTTGATTCTCTCCCATCCTTGAGTGTACAATCCGCACGCACAAACCGATAGTGGTTCCTTATTTGATATACCTTTGAAAATGTTCGGACTTCGAAATACAGGTGATGGATATCCGGAGGCGTTCATCGGACGAAAGGATCAACGATCAATTGCCGAGAGTATCCACGGAGACAATGTCATTCGAGCAGCTCAGGCACTCCGGCACAGCGGTAGCGAGAATGGTTCGATCTCTCCGGAAGATGCAAGAACCGCACTTTTTCTGTTAGCAACCCACGGGATCCTTCACCCAGCCCTCCAAAATATTCACACATTTTTCGAAAACTGCCGGGGTAGGGAAGAAACAAGACCAGACCTGCTCCTCCGCAGCATTTTCCAGTTATGCTCAAGGCCAATCACTCGAGAAAGTACGGACCGATGGATGGCGACCAATGAAGAATTCATACGATTCGTTCCCTATTACCAATCGGAGATGAGAGAAGAGGGAGAGGATCCGGATGTCACCGCTTGTGTCATTGGCCTTATGCGTGTCATTCATACGAGTAATAACCGACCTCGATCAGATACTCTTCGTGACTACGCTGCCGAACTCAGGGACCATCTTCAATCGTGGGATCCGCACTGGATATCGTTACTGAGCTACTGTCTTGACTTCTCGGAGAGTCTTCGTGACGAGTTCTCTACCACCGTCACCCCAGAAACAACTATTCCCCCACGTATCGTTCGTCTCCTGCAAGAGACCTCATTTCGTAGTGGTAACGAGCCACATAACCCATACGCAAGAATCCCGGCCATTCTCGAGATTGCGAGCCTTGTCAACAAAGTGATTCAGATTGGGACAGAAAAACTCCATTATCCAAGAGCTATTGCGCTAACAACTCACTGCGGACCAGAGGGGCTAAACGGTGAATTTCATATTGTACGGATTCTGAACTCTCTCGCAAATGGAGTTTTTGAGCCGGAAACACTGGCACTTGACTCAAAGAAGTCAGAATAATTTTCTGTTTGCAGTGTCACAGATCAAATAACACTTCCCCTCCGGCTCATGTTCCTGTCCCGTCGACAAAGTCTATAGAAAAACACATACAACCCACCTTGACCTCTCTCGTGCATTTCTTTAGTATCTATCCGTCCAGAAGTAGTACCCGGAAACGAGAATTCCAGCTTTGGACACATAGATTTCATTAACAAAACAGCACTTACGCATACCATGGAAAACCTCTCGATCATCACGGTCATACTCGCCGCCGCGGCGGACTCGATAAACCCCTGTGCCATCGGCGTGCTCGTATTCATGCTCACATTCTTGTTCTCGATACAGAAAGACCCCAAACGGGTGCTCGTGATCGGGCTTACCTACATCTCCGTCGTGTACCTCAGCTACTTCGCCGCAGGACTCGGCCTGATCCGGATCCTTTCGAGCCTGCCATTCCTTGAAATTTTGTACAAATTGACCGGGCTTCTGCTTCTGGGCGCAGGTATCCTGGATATTTGGGATGGTTTGAGAAAGACAAAAAAACCGCTGCTTGCGATTCCCAAAAGTGCTTCCCCAATCATCAAAAAGTACATCCAGCGGGCGACAATCCCCGCGGCAATCATCCTCGGAATGCTCGTTTCACTCTTCGAACTGCCGTGCACCGGAGGTGTCTACATCGCAATTCTCAGTATCATATCCAGATCAGGACTGACCGGGCAGGGTATCCTGCTACTGGCGCTCTATAATTTCATTTTTGTTCTGCCTCTGCTTGTCATCATGGTCCTGGTCACCAGAGGACTTTCTTCTGAAAAAGTGCAAGCGTGGAAAGATTCAAACAAATCCGCGATGCGCATACTGATCGGCATATCGATGGTCATACTTGCGGTGCTGATACTATCTGATATTCTTTAACCGGTAACGGTCATTTTCACCGGTGATTGTTTTGACCATGGTCAAAAATAATATTCATTGCATGCCCTATGTTCTCAGTCATCATCCCAACGCTAAACGAAGAAAAATACCTGCCGCGCCTGCTTGAATCAATTGAACAGCAAAAACTCCGGCCGGCAGAGATCATCGTCGCAGATAATCACTCGAAGGACCGTACCCGGGACATAGCAAAAGAACACGGCTGTATCGTCGTCGACGGCGGATTCATTTCGGAGGCGCGAAATCGTGGAGCGGCTGTCGCGAGCCAGGATATCCTCGTCTTCCTCGATGCCGATACCGTGCTTCCGGACAGGAACACCTTCAGTCAGCTGATCGGTACGTTCATCGCCAAAGATGCCGACATTGGAAGCTGCTACGCCAAAAACATTAAAGACGAATCACCACTTCCGACTCCGTCCCATGTCATGTTCAACACAACCAAACGCCTGAATAAGCTAACCTATAGAACGGCAGGCACCATCGTTGGGGAACTTGGTTTCTGCGTGGTCACACGACGGGAACTTTTCAAAAAAATCGGAGGGTTCAACGAAAATATTCACGTGATGGAGGACTCGGACTTCTTTCACCGGGCAATCAAGACCGGAGCATCATATACCGTCGTTCCAATTCATCTCGGTGTTTCTGACCGGAGATTCGCCAAGCGAAGTATTGTCAGTACACTCAAAGTCGCCGCGTTCGTTACCGTTATGATTGGCGGGATGTTCGTCGGGTGGAAACAATGGCAAAAATTTCTAGAAAAGTATGAAAAAGAAAAAGGACCGCTCGGCGGGTCCGCCAACCTATAGTCAGGGCTCGACCGTACGGGGAGCGGATGGCTATTGGGGATTCTATAGTTAAATTCACGGTGCTCATATCATGGCCGTTGTTTCAGTAACCGCGACAGGACAAATCTTCTATTGCCCGCAGTGCGGCAATGAAGTAATGACCACGAAGGTTGGCGGCGGGACGCTTTTTTGCTGTGGAAAACCAATGGAATTGATTGATTCCGATGATACCGCAGAAGACGCAGAAAGCCCAGAAACAGAGGAGTAGGGGCGGGCATCCTTCGGATCCTGCCGACACGAATACTCAAAAACTGCTCCTACATACGTGCTGTGCAGTATGCGCAGAAAAAGCCGTAACAGACCTTAGGAAATCACATACCGGCGAAATCACCTTTTTCTTTGCTAACAGCAACATTCACCCGCGGACCGAATACCTCGCCCGGCTCAACGCCGTGCGGACATTGGCGGATAGGCAGAACATTCCGTTGATCATCGACGATTGGTCCCCAAAACAATGGTTTAACTCAATTGGGCATGATCCTGCCAACGCAGGACTG
The DNA here is from genome assembly GCA_028696915.1 of Candidatus Dojkabacteria bacterium. GTDB lineage: Bacteria > Patescibacteriota > Dojkabacteria > SC72 > JAFGCJ01 > JAQVGB01. The sequence continues at coordinate 3,338 of JAQVGB010000061.1, forward strand.
CGCCGGTGCAAGCTCTGCTGGCGGATGCGGCTTCAACTGACCCGTAACACGGCGGAGCGTCACGGCTTCCAATGCTTCTCATCGACTCTGCTGGCAAGCCACTATCAAAACCGGCAGGTGCTGGTCGAGGAGGGGAGACTGTTGGAAACGGGGAATCTCACGTTTCTACCAGTGTCACGATCTGCCGCCGACAGTGAAACTGCCGAAAAAGGCCTGTATCACCAGAACTACTGCGGATGTGTGTATTCGCTCTGTGACCGGTATGAGGGGAAGTTTGGGACAAAATAAGAACCGCACTGTTTCAACACTATTCTTCCAGGCTTCCAAAATATCGTTTTCTTAACTCCCTGATGGTCATCTCCTCCTTCTCTCCTGTTGTATGACCATTCTGATCAACAGGAACGATCCAAATCCTCACATCAGGAGGCAGCGGACCCTCTCGAAACTGATGTCCATACCGCTCGCTGACTTCAGCATATCCGGCCTGGATGCCAAGGCTTGTGAATTCATCCGGATTTGCGTACGGTGGCGTTCCTGTTTCATTCCACCTTCGCATTAAATCGCCATATGATGTTTTAGATTGAGCTACGTAGCCGCCCTTCCCTTCGCGTCCCAACCAGATACATACCATAGGAGAGACTGCCTGACGTTCCTGCCAGGACATTTCGTTCCACGCTCTCTCCGATACGCGAGGCGGTCGAGTACGTATATTTGCGGTGATTACGCTATGTCTGACAGGTTGATGGATTTCTCTTAAGTATCGACCTAAGACATCATCCATTCGCGGCGTTCTACGTAACCGCGCCATATCACTCTGAATTTCCCGGACCACTTCCGTGGCAAGCTTTCGAGGAACACCCAACGCTTCATGTCGGCAGTGCCTGCAACCAAACCATGGGTTTGCAAACTTGCCACATCCTGTGCAATGATGCACAGCCTTCCCATCACGTCCAATGGTCGATGTAACCCACGGGTCACGAAGTCTTACATCGAGAACTTTTCTTTCATATGTATCATCCCCAGCCCGTTCAAAAAGTATCGCCCTGATCACCATGTTTGCTGCTCCTGGAGGGAGCCTCAATATCCTGTCAAGGGCAAGACTCTCTCTGAACGCCTGGGCATCTCGTCGAGCAGCTGCAGGATTACGTAAGCGTTCGTTGATAATTGCTTGATTACGTTGTTGCTGTTCTCGAAGAGCCGCATCAGCTGCACGTTCAGCCCTACTTCTCCTTTTCCAGAATTTTCTGCCACCGCTCTCGTTCTGTATGCGATTGTCACTCCCTCCACCTATCTCTCCCATCGTCGACTCACAAAAAGTTATGGGCTTATATTGTACCACCCGATGCGGTTCACCTCAATCCCGATGCGCCACTTTCCCTTTAATATTCACGGTTTTCCCCCACCTTACCCTCACACCGATAATTATCTATAATCCTTGATAGGAAACATCACGATTATCGTGCACCTGGCCCACGTCGGGTGCCCGGATTCGTTTTTTGAAATTAAGCCGCACATAACATTATCTACGCCCCGATGGACCTCTCGACCGTACTTCTGATCCTCCTGACACTGGCTGTTGCTATTTCCACCTATCTCATTATTTCACAGCTACGCAACT
>JAQVGB010000062.1 GCA_028696915.1 Candidatus Dojkabacteria bacterium
TCTTCCGATCTGGAGAAGTGGTTTGGAGAGATAGTCATTCGGTTACGTGCCGGATGTGGAATTGGCGACAGAGCGAGCGCACGAAAGTGACCAAAAGCACGACGGACATCTACTTTATTTTCGACTATCTGGATGAGTTGGACCTTCCGATGGAGGACATTATTGAGAAATTTACTGCTGAACTGTCGGATGTATTCGGTGCGAAGGTGCAGTCTGGTGTGATCTCAAAAGAAAATCCCGAGTGGGATGTCGACTACAGGACGAAGAGTATCGATGGAGTTGAGGTTGAGGAGGATTTGAAGCAATTAGCGGTGCAGGGCAGTGACAAGAAAAAATCTGCGAAAAGCCACGATTTCATGAAACGGAAATCGAGTGTGCTGGATTTACATGACGAATCGACGATGATTTCAAGGATCAACCGTTATGTTACGGGACTTCTTACGGCTGCGGGTGTGACCGAGCGGCCAGACCTGACGGTATCGGCCCAGCGTGAGTTCGGGGATCTGTCATCGTCACTGCCGTTCCGTGTAGCCGGCGCCGTGAAACAGTCGCCGACCGCTCTCGCGGAGCGGTTGGTTGAAACCATTAAGGAAGGTGACCGAAACGAGGGGGTGTTTGGTCAGGTATCTGTCGCCGGAAAGGGATTTGTCAATTTCGGACTCTCAGGAAAATTCCTGATGTCCGAATTGAAAAACGCCTTGAATGCCGATGAGTTTGGAAACTCTACCGTGGGTAGAGGTCGTGCCGTGCTTATTGAAAGTCCTTCAATTAATCCCAACGCCGCCGCACATATAGGACATTTGCTGAATCTCTTCATCGGACGTTCTCTGAAGCGGCTTTTTGAGAAATCAGGGTTTCTAGCAGTCAACGATAACCTGATTAATGACCGTGGGATCAAGATCTGTATGGCGATGTGGGGGGTAGCGAACCTTTCAGACCACGCGTCACCAGAAGACGCTGGCCAGAAATCCGACCATTTCGTTGGTTCCTGTTATGTTCGGGCAAAGGAGTTGTACAAAACCGACCCGAACGTGAAGAAAGAAATTGACCAGATGCTGAGAGATTGGGAAGCTAATAAGCCTGAGGCGATGTCGCTCTGGGAGAAAGTCGTCGGCTGGGCGTACAAGGGCCATTTGGAAACATTTGAGCGACTGAACGAGGAACGCGGACACGTGTGGCTGGAAAGCGAGTTGTACAAGAAGGGTCGTGACATTATCGAAAAACAGCTTGGTAAAGGCGTTGTCGAACAACTTCCGGATGGGGCGGTGGTGGGAAGACTTGAAGAGAAGTACGGGGTGCCGGATGTTGTGCTCCTGAGAAGTGACGGCACCAGCCTGTACCACACGCAAGATGTGTATTTGACACTACAAAAGATCGAGAAATTCGATCCCTGGCGCGCGGTATGGGTTGTTGGTAACGAGCAGATCGCTCATTTCCAGCAGTTGTTTGCGCTTTTAGACGCGCTTGGCATTCTTGATCTGGAAAAGGTGTATCACCTTGCATATGGGATTGTGGTCGATCCACAGGGAGAACGTATCGGTAAGAAGAGCGCGGGGGTGACTGCAGACGCGATCCTTGATCAGATGCGTGACACTGCGCTTTCTGTAATGGAACAGCGGAAAATTGCGGTCGACGTTGATGACAAAAGAGCTGTTGCAGAGCAGGTGGGAATTGGGGCACTCAGGTACGCATTCCTGTCACGGGATCCGTACGGTAATGTCGTATACGATCCGGACTCGGCGGTATCGTTTACCGGCCGCAGTGGTCCGTACATCATGTATACGTATGCGCGCGGGAAAAGTGTTCTACGCAAGGCGTTTGGAGAAGGAGAATACTATGGGGGAGGTGGTGTAGTGGAGGATATACCCTCTAGTGTAGATCTAACGGAAGAGGAGCGGGCGGTGCTATTGCGGCTTCTAATGTATCCGGAAACCGTACTCGCATCCGCTTCCCGCTACGCGCCGAACATTCTTGCGGACTATCTCTACGAAGTAGCGCGCGAGTTCAACTATTTTTATGAAAAACAGACGATTAACAAGGCAGAGGGGGATGTCAGAGCCTTCAGACTTGCGCTGACGGTCATGATGACGAAGGTCATTGGGGATGGTTTGAGAATTCTCGGGATCGAGCCGCTTGAGCGGATGTGAACGGATGAAACTAAGGGGAAGGGTAAGACCAAGGAAAGAAGGTTAAGCCTCTCTCTTCCCCTTAGCCTTAGGAGTGTGTCTGCGATCATTTGAAATGAATCAAATAGTCGAAGAATGAAAAATGCACTGCCCGGATTACTTCTGTGCTTGTTTTTTGCGTCAGGGCTCATTCTACCTGATATTGTTTCGTCAGTTGTGCGCCGGGCTGATGGTTCCGTAGAAAATCAAGCAGGGAATGCATCGTTGACCGGTCAGGCGGTAGTGCTTGGAGACACGTCGATTCCGGAGCCTGTTTCCAATGATGGTGACCGTGAATCGGTGAATACCGGCCCTGAAATCCTGTCAGATGATATCTTTCTGGTGTACGGACCACAAACGGTAGCGCTTGGCGGAAGTGTCATCGAGCCGATGTACCGGGATGATTGTCAGGTTGACCTCTCCTGTACGTCCGTTTCCACTTGGTGTGTGAACACTGCGTCAGTGCATAAGTACGTGGAGGAATCACTGATCCCGCTGTTAGAAGGAACCGATGCGAAAGAGCTTGCCGAGAACCGCAACGGCAGGTTTTTTTACCGGTCGGGAGACACCGGGGTTGATACGGGTACGCTTGTTGACCAGATTGTCGAACTGCTGACGCGCCGGGTGCACGTTGCGTGGGATTCGCAGGAGTGGCAGTTGTGTGAGGTGGCCGGTGAGGCTGACCAGGTGTACGGTGAGGCGGCTGCTGCGCGAATTTCATCTGATCCTGCGTTAAGTACGATCTACGTGGATGTCCGTGAGCGTGCCGGGACTGATGGCTCGTATGCACCGTTTTATCTTGAAATTGACGATTCTCAACAACATCTGTACGTATGGAGGGACGGAGCGGTGATCCACGATTATGAGGTGTCTGGATTTTTCGATGAGTACGCGGTGTTTGGCGTTTTTTCAATCAAAAACAAGTCGCCGAATGCCTGGTCGCCGATTGCAGAGAAATGGATGCCGTTCTGGATGGCGTATCACTATGATACGCGGCAGTCGGCGTGGCTGGGGATCCATGAACTGGTGTACTGGACTGATGAAAACGGCGTGTATCATGAAGAAAGCTCTGCCAGCATCGGAAACAAGAAGAGCGGGGGATGTATCCGGCTTGACCGTGGACAAGCGGAGGAGCTGTACACCATGGTTGAGGTTGGAACACCGGTGCTCATCCACCCGTGAGTTGACCACTGGTGAGGTCAGGGGTTGACCGGAGGGATAATCGGTGTGTTTGTGGACGTTTTTGTCACAGTGCGGTACAATTTCTGCGCTGTAGATGTTTAGAGTAGCGTTATTCGCGAGTCCTGTTACCTGTCGGGGTATAGCTCAGTTGGCTAGAGCGCGCGCTTCGGGTGCGCGAGGCCGTCGGTTCAAGTCCGACTACCCCGACCATTCAAGACGTGATTTTTTGAAATATCACGTAAAGCCTCATACAGAGGGCTTATTTCCATGTTCGTAAGTTCGTAATTTTTATATGTGGGTACGTTCGTAAACATACTTCCCAAAATATCCCTTCTTTGATCAAAGGTTGCAATTTCCCAGTATCGATCTATTCTTGCACCAAATTGGGCTAACATTCTAATTTGTGTCAGCAAATCATTGTAATCAATCTTTTCCTCATTTAATTCCATCTGAGCAAGCGTCTTTTTATCTTCTAAGTCAGACAAGACGGCTTTTAATGCGTTTTCGTCAAGCAATCCTTTCTTATGGTCTTTGTAAGAATCAAGTTTCTCTTTTTCAATCGCTTTTACTTTTCTTTCACATTCATCAACTTTTTTACCTGCTTGAGCTTCTTGCTCTTCAAGTCGCCTACCAACAAACTCTCTCACAATTTCCATAACATCTTCACTAATCTGTAACGATTCTAAAGCTTTATAAAATGCTTTATGAACATCATCAGCCTTAATATTGACTGCACCATGCTTTTTACTTCTACAACAGTAGTATAGATGCTTTTTTCCGCTCCCTCCTGTTGAGTAAGCAGCATAAAGCGGTTTGCTACATTCTGGGCAAGCAACAAAACCTTTATAAAGAAACTCTAGTTTTCCTTTTTCAACTTTTCTGATGTTACCTCTTGATTCCATAACTTCTTGTGCTAATAGAAATATTGTAGGTGAAACTATCGCTTTATGTAACCCCTGTACCTTTTTACCCAGTTTCTTATACTCAATCTGCCCCATATACGCTACATTATTATTCTCTGTCGGTACTGGTCTTCCAGTTATTGTATTCTCATTCATAATTGCCTTTAGTGCAAAGAAAATAGGTACTGCGTTTGATTCAGTAAAAAAGGTGGAAATTTGGATCAGAAAAATTGCAGGAATCCTTTTTATTCTTGGAGGTTTGTATTACCTTCAATTTTTAGTGAAATTTCTCCTCGGTTAAATACTACTACTTTTTCTTTTATCTCCCAGTAAAGAAAAAGTCTCTCAAAAGGAAACCGTTAATAAATATGGTCTGCTTACGCAGGCTTATTTTGTTTTTGATTATTTCCCTTTCTTCTGAAAACACTAGCATAAAAATCCTTTGATAGCTTCGCTTCTGCTATCGCATACGCTCGCTACCCTCTGGGTTTGCAAGGATTGGCTTCTGCGAATTCCTCCTTGTCAAATCAGTATTTTTATACTGCCCTCTCTCCCTACGGTCGTTTCGGCTCGCTTTTTCTCTATTAAGAAAGGGAAAACATCCCTGACTTGAAAGAAAGCTCTTTGACAACTGAATAGCCTTAACTAATAGCTAATAACCGTATTGCATAGCT
>JAQVGB010000063.1 GCA_028696915.1 Candidatus Dojkabacteria bacterium
TTGAGCCGTGCGAAGAGGATCCCTGTCCTGCGTACCAGCCGGCTACCGCGTTCAGGTATGCCCTTGAAGTCAACGGCGGATGGGTGGAGGACAAAGGTGTTGAAGTTGGCGATAAAGCGGAACTTGAGGCTGTGTAGGTAAGCCTGTACTTTAACGGACCTTCGCACCACTTCTCATCTCGTAGGCGGATCGCATGAGGCAATTTTCAATATGTTCTACGGGACCTTCGGGTAGCCTCATGGCAATTCTTAGTAGCCATTCCTGTATGGCATGCTCTTTATGAATTTCTCGCAATGACAATTCTCTAATCTGACGAAATTGATCACGACGGGCCACCGCCCCCTCGGCACCGAGATTCATATTCTCTTCCCAAAAGCGAAGGTAACTCTCTGCACCGAGGAATTCGATTTCTTCTGTATACGGTGCTAGATATCGTTCAGCTAGTAAACGTACTCGAGGAATATGATAGTCGCTTGAAACCATGTAAAGCGGGACTTTCGGGACAAGAACTCCCATTCTGGCCATTGTTCTGACTACATAGCGCACGTTCCCTATTTCTCCAATAGTTTCCCATGGTGCGGTAACGGGAATGACGGGAATATCAGGATTGAGACCCATGGCGTGAGCAAAGTCAGCCATCACTTCCGCTATTGTAATATCCGAATCAGGGACTTGGACAGGAATAGAGCTACCGGAGAAGACGAGAATTGGCCGGAAACTATAGCTTTCTTGTAGGTAATTTGCTTTGTCAGCGGCTGCTAACGCTCGAGCTTGTCCTTGCGGTGAAGGCTGATATCGCCCTCTTTCGGCAGGTTGAATTCCTGCTCCGAAGCAAAAGACCGCCGTGTTGTATGTCTTGTCGGGTAATTCGTTCCAGTGGTTGACGATCATTGCTACGAGTCGTTAGATCAGTTGGGCAGTTTGCATTCTCAATCTGCGATGTTCTTTGCTTGAAGTACCTAATTGCACGCTATCATCAAGCCTCTCCACACTATACGTTAGCGGGGCTAGACCTGTGTCATCAGGTACGAAACCTTGTTCGCCCACGATGAAGGTGTTACCGGGTTGTACTTCGGAGCGATCGCATACGGGTTGCTTGTCCGGTAGCCTGAGGCCAGACCGGCGGCCACGGTATAGATTGCTTCCTCGAAGTTATTGAATCCCATCTTACCCCATCCGGCGAAGTTGTACGGTTTGAAGCAGAATTTACCACCGGACGACTCGACGATCGAGATTGAAGGGATAAGCCTCCAGTCAAGACCGAACTGTTCCGAGACCGTGACGATGTAGTCTGCGTGGTCGGCCATAGGAGCGTTCGACCGGGCGTAGAAGGCACGCACGCGTTCAACCTTGTCCTTGTGCTCAGAGAGCTCCCTGAGCCGCTGGCCGTTGTCGCCGGCCATCTTGGACTGGGTGGCGATGTGGGCCTGAGCTGTGGTATCCTGCAGTTCAATTGCAGGGAGGTTGATATCTCCACGCTCGGGCGTTTCAGGGAACGAAGCCTGAACGTCCTGGATTGTGGCGACGCTTGAGAGGATCCGCGATCCGAGCAGTATGATCAGGGCGAAGGACAAAAGGACCTTTTGCCCTGTTTTAGGGTCATGTGACCGCTTGCTTTTCAGGCGTTGCATTGTATATGCTATAAAATTAATCCGCACCTTCCGTAATGCATACTAATCAAGGAAGGGAAAAGCGGAGAAATTTCAATGACGAGCTGATAGTATTATAGCATTTATAGGCTTAAATTTCAAGTTGCAATAACCATGATTTTTGGCGTAGTAAAAGACTTTATGGAGGGTATTATCGGTGCCGTTGGATATCCGGGTGTATTTTTTGCAATGGTTATCGAGTCATGTCTGATCCCCCTTCCGTCGGAGGTGACGATGACCTTGGCCGGTTCCCTTGCGTCATCGGGCCAGATGAACGTGCATATTGCGGCGATGATGGGGGGGTTGGGTAATGTGGTTGGGTCGTTGATCGCCTACTGGCTCGGCACGGTCATTCCGGAACCGACCCTTGTACGCTTCATTAGGAAATACGGAAAATGGATCCTCTTGTCGGAACACGAATATGAGAAAGCAAAAACATGGATCAAGAAGCACGGTGTGTTTGTGTCGTTCTTCAGCCGGCTTCTGCCGGGCGTTCGGACGGTGGTTTCACTTCCCGCAGGTGTCGCACGGATTGCAATCATGCCGTTTGTGATCTGGACGTTCATTGGGTCCCTGCTATGGAGCTATATCCTTGTCTATGCGGGATATGTGCTTGGATCGCAGTGGGAGCAGATCGAGCACGTTTTCAAACCGTTTGAGCTGGTGATCATTGCGATAGCACTTCTTGTGGTGGTCTGGTATGTATGGAAAAAAGTGCGGGAAGGTCGTGCGGAGGTGGTGGCGGAATAGTGAAATCGGAGGTAAAACGGTAAAACTTGTGATTTTGTCAGTTAGCCCCGGCGGAGAAATTTTCCTTGATTGAACACGGCTGTCATGACGATAAGACCCAGCACAATCATTGGGAATGTGCCCTCTCCTGTTTCCGGCAGTATTTCTGGTGATTGTTCCGGTGTCTCCGGCTCGTCCTGCGGTATCTGCTGGACAACTTCTATTGCGCCGCTCACACTGATTCCGGTATTATTTGAACCCTCCGGCGGATCATCAAAATGCAGATGCACATCCGTCTCGATGCCGGCCTGCGAGAGCTCAACAGAATAGTCGAACGTTCCGAGTGCGGTATCGACCGGCAAGACATATGATCCGGTCCACACATAGTTGCCGTTTTCATCGGTACTGGTATGAGTCAAGCTGATGATACTTCCGTTCCCAAGAATGACTTGCAGATAATTAGCGTCACCGGACATCGGATTTGTTGGTGCCATCGATGTCGTTACGGTGAATTGTATTTCAGAGCCCGGGGTGACGCCGGCTGGCACGTTGTGAGCGGTAGATAGCGTGAGCGGAGCGAGGGCGAATGGCCGAATATACAGTTCATCTGGGACGATCTGCATTCCTGAGTTCAGATAGGTGCGGGAAAGAATGCTGTATAGCCAGCCCCGCTCGTCAATAATTGGTTTGTTCAAGCGGTAGTACTGGTAGTTGTCGCCGTCCGCGCCAGTAAAGCTGTAGGGAAAGCTCCATTTCAAGTTGAATGTATCGTCATAGTAGAGTATTCGTACCGTTTGCTCGTCTGCCGAGATCGCAGAGATGGCTTCAATGATGTATGTGCCGTTCGCCGAATCGGTGAATAGATGGTCAAGCGTTGTATAGGCTGATGACCAAAGAACAGTGCCGTCGGAGGTTTGGACAGCCTCGACCCGCGATCGGTGTTCGTCTGTTGCGGAAGTGGAATAGTGTATCATCAGAATACCATCTGACCTGAGCGACATTTTCTGGTAACCCGTGTGTGTGTTTGATCCTGTTGAGGTTACCCATTTTAGTGTGCCATCACCGTTAATAGCATAGAGTTTTTTCTCGGTTTCTAATGTGCTTGCTCCTGTGCTGGCTACATAAATTGTGCCGTCAGTATCGACAATCGGCGGAATATTGTAGATATCAATATCACCGGTGTCGTACACCCAGTTAACTGTCTGCGTAGATGGATCTATGGAATAAAGGTTTCCAAGATTTGTTCTTTGTGAGGACGCATTAAGTGTTGTAGTCCCAAAATACAAGGATCCGTCGATTCCCGTTGAAATCGGTCCTGCATTCACTCGATAGGCGTCATCCTGTGTGATTTCTTGAATAAAGTTCACTGTTCCGTCCGGATTGAACGCGTATAAACGGAGTGTGTTGAGCGGCGAGCTCGAACGGATGGTATAGAGTGTCCCATCGTTGGCTATCATGACATGGTTATTCCCATGGCCAACAGAGAACTGGTATGACCACTTAACGGATCCGTCTGTGGCATCGTTTGCAATCAGAATGTCGTTTGTCTGTTCCGTTCCGTACAGTGTACCGTTCTCTCCGAGCGTCCCGTTGAAGTATGATCTTAATGGCTGCTGATACTGGAGTTGTCCGGAATTCCGGTTAAAAGAGAACAGAGACGCATCGATAATCCATGATGGAAAAATGATGCTGTCCTGATACATGAGCGGTGGACTGACAATGTGTGGACCGGGCACTTCCGGACTGATCCACTTGAAAGTCGGGTAGATCTGACTGTTATGGTAGTGGCTATGTGAAGTCCCTCTGTTATCGTTGTACTGAGATCCCAAACCGGTTGACAATAGGGATGTTGCAGAAAGGTCCCCCTGCCTCGGTGTCCAACTGAGCGTGAGGGAGTCGATGCTGGGGGTGAGGTTTGTATCGGTTGTTGAAAGTGTGATCTTCAGTGATAGGCGGGACATCTTGCCGGCTGTGACATCAACGATAGAGGGCGGGAAAAGAGGTGAAATATCAACCGGAAAAGATGTAAAACCGGTGCTGTTACCGGGAAGGAGTGTGTCCGGTACCAGCCGCTCTGCGCTTGGGAATGGGGTGAGATCGAGCACTTGCACCTTCACCTGGGTACCTTCGGGGATTGTCCCGGTGATGTCGATTGACTGGTACTGGGCAACACTGACGCCATTGGTAATGTCCTCCGCGCTGAGCAGAGGCTGTGTGATAGCGAACCCTTCTGCGTAGAACGGCGCGGTGAACGTGCCGCCGCTGTTTGTCAGTTTCAGTGAACCGCTTCCGGTATCGACATTGGCCCGATATGATCGCGCGGTGAGGATGCCCGCGGTGTTCGCAAAGTCGTCGGTGTAGGTGCCATCCACATAATCGTAGGTTGCCGCGGCTTGAGTTTTCAGTGGAGTACCTGGTTGTGAACGACTGCCGGCTATGATGAAAAGTGCGGCGAGGATCGTGACGATAACCCTCAAATGCGGAACACGAAGGTTTCTTTTCACGGTTGCCTCTGTAAATTTTGAATTCCGGAAATGT
>JAQVGB010000008.1 GCA_028696915.1 Candidatus Dojkabacteria bacterium
CCTGAAAAACTGATCGACATCATTGTGAACCTCCGACCCAATCTCCTCACCGGGTTTAAGCGACATCACGACGAGCTGGGAAAATGTTCCCGTAAAAAGAACCTTCCGGAAAAATTCGTTATCTTCCGTCAGTTCTTCGATATTTCCAACGAAACCAGTCATTTATAACAGAACTTCATAAGTTATCTAGATCTATGATACCGGCACTTCCCGCAGAGAGCAATCATCTTGAGAAATTCATGTGATATTCACATCGTCCGGACCCGGGGTATCCACGATCACGTCACGTGCAACACACGAGAGCTCATGGATCTCCGAAGGTTTGAAATGGATCGGAAGCTGAGTATGAGCTTGATACAGGCAGAGCGTGCCCTTCCTTGTATACACTCGTGTTTCAGGATGTCGGACAGCCCCATGTCCGGTATTAGCCGAAGGATCTGCGCGAATAATCGTATACCCCTCCTCATCCTGCGACAGGCTCGCCCGGAAACATAACGATGCCCACCAGCTTTCCGGGATAACGCCCCCACAAACCCTATTGAAAACCTGCTGCACAAACGCTAATTCAACCAGATATCCCTGGACCCCGATCTGGAAAAAACGTTCTTCGACTGCAATCAAGACTCCGATCATTGTTCCGAGATCGCCTTCTGCTTCGCTCAGTTTTGCTCGATCGAGTAATTGGTTAAGCTCTTCGGTCAAACGTTCCGGTGTGATCGAGCCTTCTTCTTCCATGAGCATCCTTGGCAAAATTCAAAACCCTAGCTTATAGACGTAATTATGACCTGCCAATGTAAGGATTCCGTAAAAAGAATGCATTGTTCTCCGCTATACCGGCAATGTTCCCGTGGGTGGAGTTATGCTCACCGCCAGTCAACAAGATATTCATGCTAAAATTATTCTATGCTTTTTGGAATAAATCTGCTTATTAGGATTCCGAAGGACGGTAGAATTCTCGCTGTCAAACGGGCACAAGATGATCATTACTTTCCCGGAATGTGGGCACTTCCCGGAGGCGAGATTGAACAAGGAGAAACGCCAGAAGAAACTGCCGCACGAGAGCTCAGGGAGGAAACAAACCTCGTTCTTTGTTCGATGGAATCCTTACCATGCCTTCATTCAGTCTTTAATATCGGGGACGCAGACCTTGATCTGTCTGTCTACCGTGCACATATTGAAGATGACCGTATGATGAAACCGATGACTGATGATATCGAAGCGGTGCGGTGGATAGAACCTGAAATCCTGATCAACTCGCTCCGAACGTTCCATTATCTTTCAAGCGAGATCCCGAAACTAAAGCGGCTGTTGGGAAATCTCCCAACGGACCATGAGCACTGAATACCCCAGAGGATTACGGAACCCAGTTAAAAAAGTGGAGGTTGTACCGGTATTTCGCGACGAAGAATCTGCAAATGAACATCCTCGAATTCAACTGCTTCCCCTGATAATTCGTCGCGATTTGTCGGGAACGGTCCGAAAGCGACACGTGCGCATACTTCTTCAACAGTTCCCCGTTCTGTTGAAACATGAGCAGTGGTCTCAAATGCAACGGACTTGTTTGGCAACTCAACAATTCGTACTGAGTGCACAAGTTCTACTTCCATAGATCCAACCATGACCTTTTCAGGTTTTTCCGCGATTATACTGATACCCCCATCAATGCGTGATACCGTGGTCGTCCACATGGATAAATCTATAGAACCTTCTATTGTCTCTGTATTTGTGCCTTGATCACGTGGATCCACCGCTCTACCAATGCACATGACACCTTCCCCGGCAACTGCTTCCATGGGACTACCAATAGCAAATGTCCCTGGATACATTCTGGTAAGCAACTTCCACCCAACCAATGCGGCACGTCCCAATCGCTCGTCCTCCGTAAACTCATTGCGCTCATTTCCAATTGACGGATCTTTGGAAAAATCAGACATACGACAGCAAAAAAAGATATTAATCGGGGACAGATTTCACATCTCGGGGCACAGAAATTATAGCTTGTGACGCAGAAAAGGCAAGTCCTGAAAGAGGAAAATCACTATTCTCGGTTAGTCAGCCGAATGTCGTACTATCTCCCCGCGACCCTGACCAGAGAGGTCGATATTTTTATGAAGTCTGAGTCTCGATACACGGAGCGAATTCATTCACATATTGTTCCCCCCAAAAAGGTGCGGTCTTCTGAAATAAAACCGATTTAGTCTGCAACAATTGACATTCTTGTATGTCCCACAATGTAGTCAAAAACCTCTAAAACATCCTCCCTGTCATTTTGTTTCGACACACTAGCATACCCCATCCCATAATCAACGAGCCCTGGTTTGTACAAATACTGTCCATCCCCAATATACGGCAGACACGATCCCTGAGTGCAGGTATTACTCCCCTCCCACCGACCATACAAATAAATGAATTCAGTGGGCGTTTCCGATCCAGAGAATCTAATCAGCATTGGGTCTGAATAATATTCTGAAGAAATTTCTACATAACTGACATCAAAATCAGAAGCATGGTACTCACCGTAGCTATATGTCAAAACAAGAAATGAATCATTGTAGTCAAAAAGATAACGACATTCCGTATCACCACGTCGCGCGTCTGTAAGGACGACCCCGTCCGGAAACTCAGTCTCATAGACAACGGTGGAGGCGACATGGAGCTCAGAGTTATTTGCTGACAGTGGACACCGGAGCGTCTGACTCTGATAGCTCACATCTGTCTCTCCTTCACTATTTTCGTCCTCACCATCCTCTTCAAGGTCCTCACACGCCATCAGCGTGCACACGACCTCGCCATCAGTGCACGAGCAGGAGTTGCATCCGTCAGTCGAAGGGAAACCTTCCCCGTCTTCATAGGTCACCCCGTTATAGGTACACGTTAGCAGATCGTCCTCATCAGTGTCATCCTCGTTCTCCTCAGGCTCGTTTGTTCCATTCTCACCACCCGACTGCCACCGGTCACTCGTCAGCACGTAGACGAGAATTCCGCCCATTGTGAGGAGGAGGATAGCAAGAAGGATGACGAATATGATCAGGTTCCTTCTGGATGCCGGCACAGGTGACGTATCAGATCCTTGTGACGGGGGAATATTCGGAGCTGGAACAAGGGGTTCCTGCGAAGAAACAGCATCGGCCATAGGGACAGAAATATCAGGTTAGGATTCTATCACTGTACAAAGCAACTCGTAACGTGTCAAATACGACACACCAAACAACGACGAACCGATCAGCACACTCCATCCGCTCCTAAAACTACGACACAGCCATCAATGCAGCACTCGGGCCTTCTACACCGATTCCCGCTCAATCTCCAGCCGCTCACCCCACATCATAAGAAATACCACTGAATCAAGACCCCGCACGTCAAATTCATGAATAATCTCATCAGTCAGATCAAGGTAACTCCCAAAAGTCGCACCTTCCAAAAATGACCGGTCATGACCAACTTCATGAAGATGAAGCGGAACGATATATCGCGCCGCGCTATCCCTCAGGTCAAACGGAACCAGACATTCGTTTGCCAGAAACACATCCGGCCGCGGTATCAACTCCCAAAAGGTCCGTCCATCCTGACTCCCGTCCCCCGTATGTACGATCGTGAATCCTCCAACATTTGCAACATACCAGCTATTCTCCGTAGAATCGCTTCCCCGGTGACCTGTCACAAATCTCTGGATATGCACCCCTTCAATAGAAATCTCCTCTCGGTCATCCATCTGCACAAGATTTTTTCGATACTCTTCTTTCACAAAACCATTCAGCACGTCCCCGACCGCCCCGAAATTTCGGTCCAAAACCACCGTTCCCCCGGAATTCAGGGTCCCGATCATCGAAAACGTGTCAGAATGATCATTGTGAATGTGACTAATCGTTTGCACATCACATAGTTTCCCCATATCAACCATATCAGGGGCAAACGAAGGACTATCGAGGTCAAAACATATGGTATGCTCGCGTGTCTTTGCAATGACTCCCATATTGTAGAGATACCAAATGATAAGAGAATCTTCATCGACTTCGGTTTGAGAAATCTCGGCAACCAGCCGTTCTCTGACAAGCGCCTGCAATTTACCCGGCGTCATCATGCTCAATTCGATTACCGTCCGTCGCCTTTCAACCGCACTGTCGAGTATGAATGTGTCGAAATCAGTAAACAAAGCCCGTCTTTCATCGGAAAGATCTCTCAGCGATTCAGGTGCAGTGGAAGTCAACCGCCCATCCCACGTATACGCCTCCTTCGGTATGTACTTTACTACAATAATGAATGCACCAACCAGCAATGAAAAAATAATGACGAGGGCAAGAATTTCTTTCGCTACCCTAAAAAGCACCGCACCCGGATAAGACTTCGTTTTTCGACTGGTTCTCCCAACTGGTTCCATACCCCAGTATAGCACTCGCATGGATGAGCGCACTTGACCAATAGCACTATACCCATTATATCTGACATCGAGTGCTATAATTCTCCCATGGAAAATCTTGACCTGATGACCAGCTACAACGTCCTCCTGTTCCATTTTGTCGATATGCTGAGCCGGTGGGACTACTTCGTCGAACCGTACACGTTCAACTTTTTCAAATCCACATGGGGAATCTCGAAACAAGACCGTGCACATCTTCAAGCGTATGCATCAATACGGACGCGTATCGGATGGGACCAGGAAACAGCACTATTCGAGTGGGCATACCGAGGGTTTCCAAACAATGACAGTTTTTCACCTCTTCTTGAGCACATTCAGTATTTCGAGAACAGAATCGACCGTTCCGGAAGAGATGTGAAGAGTATACTCAAACAAGAACTTCATGAAGTCAAAAAGTGCCGGAAGTATCTTGAACAAAAATTCACAAAGGTACATCTGACGACTATCGTCGCACAGCTATCAAAACTTTTTGGGACTAACACGCAAAATACCAGGATCAACGTATTTCTTGCCGCCTCCCTCGTTAAAGGATCATGCCAGGCAGGAGCAAACGGGAACGGCATCTACACCGAGGTCCCACCAAACGACTTCAAGGGAGCCTATCAGGCAATTGTGCACGAATACCTCCACAAGATGGTACGCCCCCATGAGTACTTCGAGTCAATCGTAGATCCAGAACTCAAAGTGCTCTACCACTCGACAATCGACGAAGTGTACGAAGACAAGATGTTCCACTTTTTCGAAGAAATTGTCATCCACGCTGTCACCGACGTTATCCTGTTCCATTCAAATCCACAAGATGAACTCGTCTACGCGCAGAAGCGCCAGGGAATTGAAGAAAAAAGGAGGAAACGGGAGGTGCACCTGTGGAGAGCGACTCAGCTCGTTACTCCAATTCTGTCCGGCTACCTTGATGGGGAGAAGTCGAAAGAGGAAACGCTGGAAGCACTAAATGACACGCTCAAATCGTACCTCGAGAAGTACCGGTAGACAAGCCTATCAATTGCAGTACTTACCGCACGATCATCAGGACCAGCAGGCCAAGGACCGTATAGAGCCCCAGCCATCCGACACTGTAGATCGCCGATCTGATGCTTTCCGCCTTCCTCCCTTCGAAAAACTGCACCACCGAAAGCCCGAAGACCAGCCCGCCGACAACCGCCGCAGAAAGAGAAAACAGGAGCAAGAAGACAAACGGCATAAAGACGCTGTCCTCATTTCCGAATAGTGTTTCACCACTGCGCATTACTTGCGAAACAGCAAAGATATAGACGGCCGCGCCGAGTGTATTGCGAAAGGTCTTGAGAAGTAGTTCGTTGTTCATACCCTGTCCTTTTGAGAACTGAATACGTAATTGAACGATGATGCAGTGTAAGGATTACAGAAGGCCAAGGGTGATGTGGTGTCTCGTTTTTTCTCTACTTTTCATGAAAAAGATTTTCACAAAAACTTACTCCTTTTTCAACCTCTTCTTTAGCAAGAGTCCGGCAAAGAGCAATTCCCAGAATCCCCTTCAACTCATCTCCTTGGGCGACTAGATCTCGCACCTGTCCGGATACCATCTCCATAACTTGCAAAGCTTCCTCTTGAGTGAGTGACCGATTTGCTGCTTCACGAAGAATATCCATAGGACTGCGAGGATCGACCGTCTCGGCCTGCCCAGCGGCCTCAGTTATCCCAATCATCGGAGAACTATCCATTTAAAAGAAACGACTTAAGTAATTACACGCAAAAAAATACTATATGAATATCCAGATTTTTTCAATGCGTGATTGACCCCCATCTTTATGTATAATAAAAATATGACCATCGGCACGATGCTCCACCACAAGTTCTTCAACGGTGTCACAAACGAGAAGACCTCCCTCGCCTATCAGAAATCCATCACCCGCTATTTCAAGACCTTCGGGATGCGAGGCACAGGGATTATGGGCATGGTCGCCCCTTCCGCCCCCGATCCTGACACATACACCTGGCAGAAGGTAGACAAAGTTGTTGCATTCTGCGAAGCGCGAAACCTCTCACTCCATTACAACACCGTGTTATCCGGTCATCTGGACGCATACCCGCAATGGTTCAGAGATCTTCCCCGCAACGAGAAAGTACCAGTCCTCGAAAAACACGTACGGGCAGTTGTCGGACGGTACAAGGGCCGGATCGATCATTACAAGCTCATGAATGAAACGTTGGGCAGTGGAGACGAAAATTTTCTTGATACCGGCAAGGACAAAGCGGATATTGTTGCCCAGGTTTTCACCTGGGCGCGGGACGAATATCCGGAGAGACGGTACATGCTCAACGAGCACAGCCCCTGTTTCCGGAAAGACCGCCGTGAAAGGCTCTTGAAATTGGTCAGACGGCTCCACGACCGGGATGCAGGAGTCGATATCATCGGTCTGCAGGCCCATATGGGATACCACCCGACGCTTTTTCAGCTCCCTCCCGATGACGAGGTGTCACGGGCACTCCGCGAAATTCATGAAAAAACAGGGGCCGCTGTCCACATCACCGAGTTTGATCTGAGCTGGAATAACAGCCCGCTCGCCGACAACCCCGATCTGAGAATCGACCCCGTGAAACCCTTTGTAGCTGAGGGTGTGCGCTATACCGACTGGTATCAGTACCAGGCATTTGCCTACCGCCATTTTGCAGAGGTCTGTCGAAAGACACGTGTGGTCGAAGCGTTCTACTACTGGGCATTTAATGAAAATGAACCGTGGGAACGGCCAGATTGCGGACTGTTTGATGAGCAGTTTGAGCCGCGCCCGGAGATGAGTGACTGGTGCGAAGAGATACGGGGAGGATTTTGAGCAGTCAGGTTTGAACTGTCACCCAGGAATCGATCCATTACTCACCACTCGTTTCATCAGTGCCAAATGGCTGGACATCACACTTATGTCCATCGATTATCAGCAACCACCAATACAGGCCCGATCCAACTCGGTCCGCAAGTGATTGATACCGTCGCTCTCCACTCTGGACGGCTATGCACTCCAAGCCAGAGGGTCAAAATTATACTTCCCTCCTTGTCACGACCTCCCTGTAACGAGTATTCAAGCATATACATATCGTCATAATTTTCCATTGCACCGCTCGCAAGGCACTTTCCCTTAGCAAACGCTTCAAGCCGTGATGCAAAAAATTTCTCCGCTACAGGGTGACCCGCAAGCATGAGGTGCCATGACGTCACTCTGCGACTGGATACTTTTCTGAGAAATTGTTCACCTCTTAGTGTTCCGGTGACAATTCTCAACACCAACTCTCTAACATCGGCACTCATTCCCCGTAACCCTCCGGGTGGGTACCAAGGACTTGTCACAAGCATCCTCCAGAGATCCGGGGAATCATTTGAAAGAATATCCTCAGCAGATTCACCTGCAACATTCATACCCTTAGGGATTAGATGCCGAGCGGCAAGATTGAGAATCCTGTGCATATGTGACCGGGAACTGACGATCGTGACAGGAACGCGGTCTAAACCATGACCCTCTAAAATGGCACCGGCCTGTTGAAGGTTTGTACTCGTGTCATATGCAAAAGGTTCGATAACGTATGAAATAGAATCTGGTGAAATTCCTAGGGAGGCCCAGTATAAGAACGCAATATTTTTCATTTCGTGAGCCTCAGACATGCCGACTCGAGGATTTGTGCAGCTTCCTGAAAAGATGACTAATGGTCTGTCTGTAGATCCCATGCGATCATTTTCATGAACCTCCCGTGCCACCATGACCGCAACAGCAAGGACCCTCTTGATCGTTTCCGGTGTAGCGGGCGTCGTCACACCCGGGAAATGAATGGACCCAAGAGACGTTTCATGCTCCTGCATGCCAGACCCGGGCACGAGTAATACTCGACTGACGCGAGCAACCTCATCTAAACCATGCGTTTCTATTTGCAGATCCGGATATTCATAGCTCATGTTGATAGTATACCGAATATGACAATAATTTGCTATGGGCTTTACCTGAGACAGGGCTACAAGCCTCGAAAAACAATTCTCAGAGGTTGAGATACAAGACTCTTGGGCGAGTTGCACAATTTCTCAGATCAACGAAACCGTACTAATGTGCATGGGATGTCACGAAAGAACACCCCAACGCATTTATTCTATACCAGAAATTGATTTCACAACCTTTTCAATGATTTCTAATTCGTTACCAGTCGGAACTTTAGATTCGGTTCTCTTCTCTCTGGAATTAATATACAGAGCATCCGACATATTTCCATACCAGATATAATAGGAAGAAGGATTATTATCGTTACCAAGATAATTCAACATACGTGCAAGCTCAAAATCATCAATCTTATTAATGGTAAGATCATTTTTGTGAAGTCTGAAGCAACCTTCCCGATCGTACACAACAGGTGGATTCATGTCCTTTTGAGAAACACTATCAAGGGTGTCACAGTCGTACTTGTAATGAACCTCGTCCTCGATGACGATGATGCCTTCATTTTCAACTGTTGAGTAGTTTCCAGTAGCAACAGCAACACCTGTATGACCGAGTCCAAGTATAAGAACGTCGTATCCGTTATTGTCGGTCAATACAACATCCAAGGTTTCAGCCGAGGGCACGAATTCTCCACTATTTTCGGTTATCTCCCACCCTGATGGATATCGAAAAGATACGAGAAAGTCATCATTTGCGTAGGTATTCCATCCCTCATATGGATCAACCGACATCGCCTCATTTTCTTCAACGACTTCCTCCTTCACGGAAGAATTATCATTAACAACGTTAGTCTTTTCCTCAACAACGGTGTTCTCTTCTGTTTGAAGCACATCTTCAGTATCTGAAACTTCTTCTCTATTCAATATCCAATAGGTTACCCCTGCAGTTGCGGCTACAAGCAGCATTGCCGCAAGTGCCACCAACAGATACTTCCAAACAGATCCTGATTTCGGCGATTCTTCAATACCTACAGACGGTGGTGCTTGAGGTGACGCGGACACTTGGGAATTCGGTTGGGAACTGGAAGACGGGAATTGCTCGTTCATTTTTCACGCATAATAAGTTACAGCCATCTTCAGACTATCATACGCAATAACAAGTGTCTATGGATCTTCCTGAATAAAGCGTGTTCGCAATATTGTGAGGCGGAAACCTGAAAATCTCAGAAATATCGGAAGTGAATATTCACGCGGTACAGTGGGCGGTATAGGAAGTCGCGAATTTCATGAAATGGCATACTGAGGCTTCTGTGCCAATGTTTTCGGTAGGTTGAACGATTTCACACACTATAGGTGTGGCTCCCAGAACGGATAGAGGTCGGTCGGAAATGTTGGAATAAAGGAGCTAGTTGATAGCATGCAAAAAGTATATAACCACTTTGCTCATTATATTTTTTTCAGTTCCACTCAAATGTTCGCAGTATTTCCTGATACATGAGCCAATATTCGTCCTCATACTCAGGATAATACTCTATCTCTATGGCAAAAGTGCGCCCAGTATTTTCGTCAACATTATCAAAAGTGAATCTGCGGTTTATATACGATTCTTCAGAACCATCGCCTGTAAAAACAACCTTACTCCCCTCTTCTAGCTCACCCCCTATCATCATCCTTGTAATCGACTCTTCTACATTACCCTCACTCAAGTCAGTTCGAAAACAGTCACTCGATGTGTTTCCTGATGGAAGAAATCCTAATGATATCCTGGCACGATCTTCACCATCTACAGGGCCGACGTCTACACAATCCGCATCTACCTCGTCAGGCACATGCCTCATCACCACAACCTCAGCTTCTGGATATTTCAAGCTAAAACCCATCTCCTCGTTTGTATAGACTTCCCATAAAGAAGAGTCATATCCCGTTTCGCCCTGAACCACTTCAACTTGCTCATCCCCACCATCATCCTCTTCATCAACTACACACTCCATCTCGGTACATGAAACCTTACCATCAGAACACATACACGTATTGCACCCATCTGTAGCATCAAACGATTCCCCCTCATCATACACCACCCCATCATATGTACACTTCTGAGTAACGGTTCCTCCATTGTCATCATTCGTATCATCGGTATCCTCCCCCTTAGAGAGAAGCAAATACGCCACAGCGCCCCCTAACCCGATAACCAGAATAACTAGAAACACAATCAAAAGATAAACACCACTTTTTGAGGAAGACTTTGGTTCGATTGAAGAAGTACCTGTCTGAGAAGTAACTTCGGGTTCTTGCGTAGGGATTGCATTGTCCATGAATTGAGAGCAGATGACGTTAACAATTTTAATCTAGCATACTCACTTTATGAGATCAATAACGTAGCGATGGGATATTGGCCACGAGTTCAAGTCCTGCACCCTGTCGTTGAAATTAATACTTTTGTGAAAACTATTTTTGATGGTGGGCGGTAACGAACGACGTTTGGAACTGGGTGGTGAGGAACTCCCTACATTTCTTACAAAGTAACAGCACTACTCAACTCCACATCTCGCTAACCTTTCGAGTGTCATTTTTTTCCATTTGCTCACATCACCTCCTGTCTCGTGCACATAACAACTCGTCCAGTACGAACATAATATCCTTAATCTTTCCAATCGATATGCATCTTCCTTAGTGAGAGCACTGAGATCATAGCCATCCTTAACGCCCTCGCTAAATTCATCTTCATTATTTAGTGCCATTGCCATATCAAACATCGGGTCTCCAGATATAATTGTTCCGGGATCGATAAGGGCGCATAACTTCATGCCCGAAATCACTTGGTGGAAAAGACAGTTGTTTATACTCACATCACCATGAATTAGTTTCGGGTCAGAGATCTCAAGAGAACCATTTTCAAACGTCATTTTTTCAATCTGTGCAACTTCTTTCTTGGAGTAAACTGCTGTCCTCGCTTTCATGAAGTCACTATGAAGATACACTTTGGATAGCAATTCAAGCCATGACGCATGTTTCCATCTCTCCAAATCGATTGGCGTGCCAAATCCGTGCATAGATATTGAATGAAGTTTCCGCAAAGTGGACCCGAGAGCTTTGCCAGCGTTTCTAACCTGTGATTTATCGACACTTTCCGATTCAACAAATTTAACAACCTGGTATTCAAAGGGAATAACTGAACAACTGTCATCGTAAAGTACTACTTCGGGCACCGGGATTCCACGACTATAAGCTGTATTGTAAAAGACATTGCTGACAAGCAGCTCTCTCCTCCAGCAACTAATACGTATCACATATTCGCCGTTCCGACTTTTGACTCTCACATTCACGTTTGTCTCGCCAGGCAGACGGCTGACAGAGAGAACCGTAACACCAACCTGATTCAGTATCTTTTCAACATAGTCATCAAGGTTTTGATAAATCTGATAATACTTTTCGTCAAAGCCCGGCTTGAGAGATCGGATGTTGCTGATTGCAAGATTATTTGAAGTCATACCCACATCTTACTCCATAAGAGAGACTCGAACAAATTGAAAACCAGCGATATGTATTTCATAAGGAGTTGAGAGGAAGTCCATGGGCGGTATAGGACTTGCTCAATGAGCCTCTGCGAGCGAAGCGAGCAGACAGGCGAATTAGTCCGCCGAAGCGAGGCGTAGGCGGAAACCTGAAGATCTCAGAAATATCGGAAGTGAATATTCACGCGGTACAGTGGGCGGTATAGGACTTGAACCTATGACCCCTACAGTGTCATTGTAGTGCTCTGCCAGCTGAGCTAACCGCCCGTTATGCCGCTATCCCATAGCGGATACAGAACCATTTTCATTAATTCGCACGTCCGCGCGCTCGCCTAACACTATACGTTGGCGGACCGAACTATTTAATGATCTTGTCGATAATACCATATTCCACGGCCTCTTTGGCAGACATCCACTTGTTCCGGTCCGAATCGCGTTCGATCTGCGTCTTCGGCTTGCCGGTTTGTTTCGCAATAAGGCCGTACAGCACATCACGGATTTTCACAATATGCTCCGCTTCGATCACAATCTCTTTCGCCTGGCCCTCAACGCCCCCGCGCGGCTGATGGAGCATGACCTCGGCATTCGGCAATGCAAACCGCTTGCCTTTCTGACCGCAGGCAAGAAGCATCGCTCCCATGCTGGCCGCGATTCCCACCGCGGTCGTGGAAACATCAGGCTTGATATGATTCATGGTGTCGATGATCGAAAGCCCCGCCGCTATCTCACCGCCATAGCAGTTGATGTAGATATGCACATCCTCGCTGTTGCTCTGTTTTTCAAGGAACAGAAGCTGGGCGATCACCAGATTTGCGACATCGGTATTGATACGTTCTCCGATGAAGATAATGCGGTCCTCGAGAAGACGTGAAAATATGTCATAGGCCACCTCTCCTCGGGCCTTTTTCTCAATAACGGTTGGAATCAGGTATGCCATGGTTTTTTCCAAAATATGTTAGCAGATCTATTATATCACGATTGCCTTACCACCCTGAGCTCGATCCACCCCCGCCAAACGACCCGCCACCCCCGCTAAAGCCTCCGCCACCGCCACCACCAAACCCACCGCCAAAGCCCCCGCTCGAAAATCCTCCCCAACTCCGCGTCCAAGCGGTGGACAGCCCCCGATTTTTCCTCACTTTGTACGTTTTTGATAAAATGAAATCAAAAAGCAGGCCCAATGGTGTAAAGATAAGCGGGAAACAAACGAGGCTCATATACTCGATCCACCCCGCATTAACCGTATCCATGTACACTACCGCAACAATGAGCGAGAGGAAAAACGCAAGCACGCCGCCCAGCCACCAGCTTTTTGTGCGTCCCAGAAATGCTGCAACATACGGCCCGAAAATCAAAAACACAATCGGACAGCACAGTGCCAGCATACTACCCAGCGCGTCCCCATCGAAATCGGTATCAGACACGAGCGATTCACCGGTATACTCTCCGGTCACCGCCTGCATGATCGCGGTAACCCCCGCATCCACCCCGCCATCGTAGTCACCTTCTCTGAACTCGGGCCGTACTTCGTTATCAAGAATTGCATGCGCCGTGATATCAGGAAGCGCACCCTCGAGCCCGTATCCAACGTCGATGCGCATGTCACGGTCGTCGACGACCACCGTGAAAATCACTCCATTATCATATTCTTCCTGCCCGGCACGCCAGAGCGGATGCTCGTCGGTAAGCAGTGGGACAAATTCCTCAAGCACAACATCATCGGGTAGGGTATCGACTGTAATGACCAGAATCTGGGTCGATTCAGCCGTATCGAATTCAGAAAGTCGTCTATTCAGCTCCTCATCGTTCGAAAGGACATCGGCAAAGTCGTTGACGTACCCGACCGGATCGGGAAAGTCAAACCGTGCCACAATTACTTGCCGCACGTCATTCAAACCTGAAACTACGCCGGCCACGGCAATACAAACAATCGCAGTGAGAAATACAGCAAGAACCTTTTTCATATCATTAGAAACTCAACTGAGCATTCCGCAGTCCATAGCATGAAGTACCGACTAGACACACAACAACATGTATCTTACCTCACTTCTCCACACTACTCAGAGACATCGAGATCGACCTCTGGAGCGACATCCGCCCCCTCAACCGCCTCAAACCGCTCCTTTGCGTCGAAATGCAGGAAAAGATCGTTCACAAGGCTGTTCGGAAAAACGCGAATCGTCTGGTTGAATTCGTTCACCACATCGTTATACCGTCTTCGTTCCGTCGAGATCCTGTTCTCCGTTCCTTCCAGTTCGACCATCAGCGCCTGTACGGTCTCGTTGCTTCTTAACTCCGGGTAATTTTCCATGATCACCAGAAGGCGTCCGAGAGCAGACTCCAACTCGTTGGCCGCTTCGACCCGCTCCTGACTTCCCGACGGAGCACCGCTATAGCGGGTACGTGCATCTGCAATATCACCGAACACTTCCTGCTCCTGTTCAAGGATACCGCGCACGGACGACACGAGGTTTGGGATCAGGTCAAACCGGCGTTGGTACTGGACTTCAACCTGTGCCCACTGAGTACTGACGTTTTCCTCCTGCCGGACGAGATTGTTGCGAAGTCCCATGACCGAAAGGAACACGACCACACCGAGGACAACAAGCACACCGCATCCGACGGCGAGTAGCGCAAGAAATTTCTTCATGATTTTTCGAGATCAAATTAATGAAGTGATCTTTCAGCACAATACGGGAACCATCTCTGCTTCCCGTATCGCATTGACTTTTATTCTAACAGAAACAGGCCGGAAATTCGCGGAGCTTGTAATTATTCCGTTATGCGGCCTTCTTTGCGCCCCACTCTTTGCGCTTGGTGAAGAAATACACCCAGTCCGCAAACGGCACAAGAACAATGAGCACAATCCAAAGGACTTTTTGATCTTCCGGTGCATGCTGGATTGCGTGAACAAGCATCCAAATTCTGAATACCAGAAGCAAAACCCCTAGAAGCGCAAAACAGCACCAGATAAGCCAGAATGCTCCGAATACTCCAGCGGCTGCAGCATCCGCGGCCCCCGAGTCGTATGAGTAATCGTACGTATAATCCAGATAGTCATCCTGGGCGACCGCCGAGGATACACGTGAAAGAAAAAGGGCGAGGCCTCCGGAAGTTCCGGCGATCCGTGAAAGAAACTGCCTCATGCAGTGGAAGTATTAGAATTTAGAGAACGACAGACCGGCGGGTGACTACTTCGCTTCTGCGGAACGCTCTGCCTTCGCAGAAGGCTCGATCAGCGACCGGACCTCCGAGAGAAACGCCTGAAACGCCTTTCTCTTAAGAATTACGCTCTCAATATAACTTCTCCACCGGGGGTTGTCAAACAATGGATCTGATGCGTTTTTCGAGCGAGTTTTAATCGATTCGACTTCCTGTTCCAACTCGTCCGCCTCGACAGAAATTCCCTTCTGGCTCGCGAATGCGGCCAGGAACACATCGGTCTCCACAGCCTCGGTAGCATCATCACGCCAACGTTTTTTCAACTCCTCATGAGTGATAGCACGCGTTTTGCAGAATTCCTCGATCGTCGTGTTCATCTGCTGGAGCGTCGAGATGAAAGAGAGCTCCCGCTCATCGGCCTCCTGCTTAATCAGTGCCTCCGGGATCTGAAGTTTCGACAGCTTGATCGCTTCGCGCAGGGCAGACTGCGAAAACTCCTGTTCCGTCAGCCGTACTTTTTCAAGTCGGATCGCCTCTTC
Source organism: Candidatus Dojkabacteria bacterium (assembly GCA_028696915.1). Taxonomy (GTDB): domain Bacteria; phylum Patescibacteriota; class Dojkabacteria; order SC72; family JAFGCJ01; genus JAQVGB01. The sequence continues at coordinate 15,526 of JAQVGB010000008.1, forward strand.
CAGTTCAGTTCTCAATTCTTTCAGTGTCTTTGCTGAAAATCCAAGCCCGGGCACTGTTTTTGCAACCCATGCGTCGGACTTATCCTTAAATTTTCCCTTGTGGTCCTGCCATATCTGCTTCTCGACTTTCTCAATCTCTTCCGTGCTCACGGTTACATCAGGTTTCTTAACCGTTAATTTCGAAAGATCAGCGATAGCAAAATTCGGGATGACTGGTACGGACAGAAGGAACGTCAGATCACCTGACGCTTGTGCACCTTTTTCGCGGTGATCGTGAACCTCACCTTCCGTATGGTCGTGATCCTTGTGGTCGTGATCGTGATCGTGATTATGCCCACCGGAATCCTGTAGTTCAACCGTCGGAGATGCGGCAGGTTTCAAGTTCTCCAATCGCAAAACTTCGCTCGCATACCGGGATAAAAGGGTCTCAAGCGCTTGCTTGTGTGCGTCAACACCTTTTGAAGACTCGACCATATGCAGCGGGACCTTCCCCTTCCTGAACCCGGGTGCGGAAACGGACGCAGCCGCGTCTATCAGCGCCTTACCATAGGCCTCCTGATATTCACCGGCAGGCACGACAACACGGAACGTTATCTCCGTCGGTTCTTCTTTAACTTTTGAATAATCAACTTTGAGATCGCTCATGATAACGGGGTGAGTATACCACAGGCCAAGGCGAAGGATAAGATTAAGGGTAAGGGTAAGCATAGGACACGTTTTGATCGAAATCCTACCCTTAGTCTAAGCCGAAGTCTTCGTCTTATACTAGATCACCGTCGACACACGGTCCTGGATCGCAATGACCGCAAGTCGTTTATCCGACGTCCACAACGGAGTGCAGGTCACCAGCGTCAGCCGGTAATCACCGGTCTGCGAGAGGATCGACGCGTCCGTTTTGTCTACGACTCTGGTCGCTACTACGGTGTACGTCAGGACATCGTCATCCATTGAAAGCTCGATCTGGTCCCCGACCGCAACTTTGTCCAAATTAAAAAAAGTATCCCTGCTCGGTGGCAGTTTATAGAACCGGTGGCCAAAAATAACCGTATTCCCACGCTTTCCGGGAACAGACGACATCGGATAGTGCCAGAACCCGCGGAACATCGAGTCCTGTGAAAAACCGTCAACGATCTTTCCCGAAACATTCGCTGTATTGATTGTCACCAAAGCACTTCGGGACTCGAGATTGGCGACACGTGCAAGGCTGGGATCGACATACTCTACTGTCCGCACGGCAGGGCCTCCAGCATCGCCCGACACATCGACCGTATACTCAGGAGGAGAAAGCGAGATCAGCACTTGTGTCGTCGCGTTATACGCCATTTCATAGGCATCATACCGCTGAAGGGTCATCCGCACTTCCTGGATTCCCGGGAGTAGAGGGAACACAAGATAGTACAACATGACCGCAATCCATAGTCCGAACCCAAGCACGGTAACAGCCTTCATGATCGCAGACGCATTCAAGCCCCTTTTGTATGACTCGAGGGTTTCGATCACGTCCGTATTAAGCAGGACAGCGTTCTGTTTTGCAGGACTTGTGAGTTTCATGTATAATTGCACTATAGTATTATACACCCGTCCATAATTTTAATCACTCATTCTATGGCGCAGCAAAATAATTCCGATACCCGAGCAAAGCGGTCTGACGAAAATTCTACAGCGTCAGAACAGGCCGCACGAGTATTCGGTGTTCTTTTTATCCTCATCGGGCTCGTGCTCGTCGCAGTCCTGATCGGAGGATTCATTATTTCCAGACTTCCTTACCGGGTCGATCCAAACCTGCCGATCCCGACGCTTGACAGCGTTGAGCCCTTCACAGGTGAAGACACAATCACCGTCAGGGGCGCAGTGCTCCCCGGCGAGACCGTCGCCTTGTACATTGATGATGAACGGTATTCCGACACGGTTGAAACTAACGAGGACGGCGAATTCGAATTTATCGATCTCGAACTTGAAGAGGAAGGCGATATCGCATTTGAGACCGCAGTCGTCCGCGGTGGACTGTTCAAACGGCGCAGTGAGCTTTCAAACGAAGTGATCACCACCGTTGACTGGACCGCACCGTCGCCGGAAATTGCACTTGAGTACAATGAAAATGCAGACGCGAGCACGACCAACATCTCCGGAACAACCGAACCAAATGCAACGATTATCGTGCAAGGTCCTGCTGACCAATATGAAGCAACAGCGGACGAAGAAGGGAATTTCACCGTTTCGGACATAGCACTTATCGAAGGATCGAACGAGTTCACCGTCAGGGTCCGTGACCAGGCAGGAAATGAGGTTCTTGCGCAGGAGAAAGCAATCATCGCTTTTGCCGGAGCAGGCGCAATTAACGGAGACGGCGCAACTGACAGCCGCAGTCCCGAGTCACTTCCCGAATCAGCGGGTGAGCTCGAGCGGGCAATGGAAATCCTTGCAGGCAATAAGCTGATGGCATTCATCGCGCTGACCGCTATCGCGGCATTCGCAGGAAGCTCTTCGGTTGTGTACCGCCTCTCGAAAAAGCAGGGATAAGGGCACGGGAGTGATATCGTATCAAAAGTGAAAAGTAATTTGAAGAATCACAACCCGTGACGCCTCCCGGACAAAGTGACAGCGAGCTATCAATCGAAGAAAGACTCTCGAGAATGTCTAGTCTTGATGTGTATTTTTTAGTAAGATCAGACCGTCGTTTCGCATCTATATATGGAGAGTTCTCCTACAAGGCATGGCGTGAGGGAATTGGCCTTCGTAGCATGGAGATGGTCCCACCGGACAGAACTTCATTCACATATGTCCCGGGGCGATACGAGAAAGGCTCCGTTCTTGTGGCAGGTGGGTATGTTGTTGGGTTTCGAGATCAAGATGTATCTCATGGTCTCGATTTATTTGGAACGATTGGCCCTGTTGACCCATACCCATTTCTTGCCGTGCTCGCATCGGGTGGTATAACAGGAAACAGAAGTACCCTGGAGGGCTATGTCCCCAATGGACTAATTGATATTCCGGTATTGAAACAAATAAAATATGGCTTGTTTCGTGCCAGAGATCTTGTCATGACAGCCGAGACCGCGTGTGATCTCGCACGGTTTCTGGAGGAAGCTCTCGGAATCGAGGTCTGATTATTGTCACTAAGGGGTGGTATCGGAGGAGATATCCTCTCCATATCCCGGCTGAAGGACCACCACACTTTTCCCGAAAGTCCCACAGAACACTTTCAGGCGAAGCGTATCCCGCAGGTATTCAGAGGTGATCATGTAATCCTGCAGGTCAACGCCTGGCGACTGGGTCTTGCTTGTTTTGATTAGAAGCCAGAGCTTGTCAGTCACAAGGCCTGTCACCGCCGAGGGAGTCCGCAGAAATCCACGGATATCAACTGCAGAAAAAAACGGATACGACGGCGCTCCCGTCCGAGGATCTTTCACCGGGGGATGAGTGTGCATATTAAACAGAAACTGGACCTCCACCCGTTTCACCTTCGCAACGTCAACAGCTTGCATTGTCTTTTTCGCATAAATCGTGGAATCGACCAGGATAACGCGATCAAACCGGTCGGTACCAACCGGATCAAACCGGACGGTTACGGTCTGCTTTGGCATCACGACATCGCGCTCACTCCCGCGGACACTTTCCGTCAGGACAAATTCACCATCCGCCCACCAGACACGTATCGCCCGCTCGTGCAAATCTTTCGAGGTATGCCGATAAATATCCGTTACACGGGCCCAGAATTCATACGAGAATTCAATGATATCCGGAACATCGGCGTACAGCGGGTACGTCCCGGAGCTCCATTGAGACACCTTTGAACGAATCGACGAGAACGACCGTTTCTGCAGAGAATTCGACCCCAGTAGCGTCTGTAGGAATTCAATTAGTTTGTTCATATGCACTCTGTTATAATGCACTTATTATGCAATCAGTATTCCAGATATGAAACGCTTCTTCAAGTTCCTGTACCGAAATCTCCACTGGTTGCTCACCGGGTTCCTGCTGATCTACACGGTTTTACCCTTTCTTTCTCCGGTATTCCTGAAATACGGGCCAGAGCGGGCAGGTTGGTATATTCAAACGATATACCGGTTCACCTGTCATCAGCGGGCAGAACGGTCCTTCTTCCTGTTCGGGGAGAATTTCACCTACTCTTTGACGGAGCTGAGGTTTAACGGATACGAGGGCGATCTTTCGGGTTTCCCGTTTGTCGGCAACGAGGAGATTGGCTACAAAGTAGCGTTCTGCACCCGTGATGTCGCTCTCTATGGATCTATGGCAGTTGCCGGGTTTATTGTTTCTCTGCGGAAAAAGAAACTTTCAATTCCCTGGTGGGCGCTTGCAATCGGTGCCGTTCCCATGATCCTGGATGGAGGAGTGCAGTTTATTTCAGAATTTATCTTTATCTCTCAGGAATCGCTCGGGTTACAGCTTGCCAAACCATGGTACTTGAGCAATAATGAAACGAGAACCATTACCGGTATGCTTTTCGGGCTCTCGCTTGGGCTCTTTCTCTTTTCGGAAATCCGAAGCGCGCTCGCCGAGACACTAAGAGCCTCTGAAACGACCGGATGAACCGTTTAACCTTCGACTCAATTCTGCATGGCAGAAGACACGACCCGCACAGTGACCATCCAGATCAGTCCGTACACCATGATCGCCGTTGCGCTGTTCGTTTTGGGGTTGATCTTCCTCTACTCGGTCAGGGAAGTCTTGTTTATCATCTTTTTCGCATTTATTCTCACCTCGACCCTCCGCGAGCCGGTCAGGAAGCTCACCGAGCGGAGAGTTCCGAAAGTGCTTGCGATCCTCGCCATTTACCTGGGAATTTTCCTTTCGTTTACGCTTGTGCTGACACTCGTCGCGGTGCCGCTTGCCCGGGAGACGATCCGGTTTTTCGATAATCTGCCCGAACTGCTCGAAAAGATACTAACCGGGCTTAATCGCATCGGGTCCGAACTGGGCTTGGTCAGTAGAAACATTGATAGTGATATCGTCGATGAAAATCTGGGCGGATGGGTTGACACGATACAATCGAACCTTGGGAACCTGGTCGATATCGGTCGTCAGGGAGCCGCAGGGGCCATCGAG
>JAQVGB010000064.1 GCA_028696915.1 Candidatus Dojkabacteria bacterium
CTGGATCCCGAGGATTTTTGTGCTTATGACATTTATGTATATCGTACTGCAGATTGTTAAAAAAGTACTGAATAACAGATTGTGGATTGATGAAATCGTGCTGGGAGCGTCGCTCGTCCTCTCCATTGTTTTCTTTTTCAGCCGGCCGGACTTTTCCGACAAGTATATCCAGGTGCTGACGTGGTTTGCATTTTTCATGATCGGACTCATTTTGTACCGATACCGGGACTCGAAGCTTTTCCGAACGGTGATCACGACGGGTTCCGGACTTCTGACCGCCGTTCTTTTCTTCGTTTTAATGAACTCCGGCAGATCGACAAGTGTTTTTCAGCACAAATATCCTCCGACACTCTACTACATCGCGTACAATACCTTTGCCGCGACAGCCGTGTATAGTGCCGCAATTTTGCTTTTCAAAAAGATCCGTTTCGATTCAGTGCTTTTGAAAGCAATCAGGTTCCTCGCACGCCATAGTTACCAGATGTTTTTTATGCAAATAATCACACTCGACGTTTTTGAGACTCTTACCGGCTTTTGGCTGGCTGACTTTATCATTGTCACTATAGCGACCATCGCGTTCGTCGCTTTGGTTGACTATGCCGGGACGATTATTTCAAAAAGTTTCCGTCGCTGAGTTCATTATTCTTTCATTAAGAAGGCACGTTCATCAAGAAGGTATTCATGATAAAAAACGAGACTTTATTAAAAGAACAGATCAAACGGACCACTACGTATATTTTCGACCTGGACGGGACCGTTGTCGATTTGGAAAACCTGAACTTTGACTCATTCCGACGTGCCATCGAAGAGCAGGTATGTCGAAAACTGACCTGGGATGAGTATCAGACGTATATTTCGGGGCGGGGGTCGCGTGCCGGTTTGCAAGCGTATTTATCAGCACAGGTTATTGATACCGGTATGGCAGAAGAGATCCAGAAACGGTTCTGGACGTTCAAAGAGGAAACACTCAAAACCCGCTTCTCCGATGTTGTTACCGTTATGCCGGGCATCCGCGAGCTATTATCCCTTCTGAGGGCGAAGTCCCGGCGGACATGTCTTGCCACATCTTCCGGACCGCAGTTCACATCATTAATTCTGAATGGAACTGCACTGAACGTGTTCGACCGTATATTGACACGCCAGGATGTCGATAACACCAAACCCGCCCCTGACATTTTCCTCCACGCACTTGCGGAGCTCCACAGCAGAGCTGAAACGTCGATTGTTTTTGAGGATTCGCACAGCGGCATCGAGGCGGCTCAACGTTCGGGCATTTTCACCGTCGGCGTTGTTACACCAGGAAGAAACGAGAGCTACACCGCGAAGGCAGATGCACTGATCACCTCGTATCTGGATATTCTTGAAGCAGTCAAAACCGCTGATCCGATGTATGCTTCGTGATTGTGAAGCTGAATGATACCCCTTTCACTTTTGCATTCTGACCGCTACAATCGTCCGGATAACTTCAGGCCCTCTGGTATGAAAGGTGTCGACTTTCCCGCAATTCCCATCCGTACCTCATCGAAAAAATCACACGATATCACCAGCCCCTCCGGCAGGTCAGCGTACTTTAATGAAAAGGTGGGACCGGAGATCCGCCACCTCAAAAAGTTCTTCCAGAAAAACACGTTTATCGCCTATATGCTCGGAAAGAAAATGGCCGGCAAAGGCACGTACACGAAAATTCTTCAGGAAATATTCGGTGAGGACAAAATCCGCCACGTCTCCTTCGGTGATATCGCCCGCGCGAATGACTCTGTCACTGAAAGTCCCGATGAAAAACAAGCGCTCTGTGCCTATCTTGAGAAGCGGTATCGAGGATTCATGCCGCTGACTGACGCACTTGATGCTTTCTGTAATAGAAGTACGAAAACACTTCTGCCGACCGAGTTCATGCTCGAGCTCGTTAAACGCGAAATTGACACCTATGGTAAAACGACGTTGTTCATCGACGGTTTCCCACGAAATCTCGACCAAATCACCCACTCTCTCTACTTCCGCAATCTCATCAATTACCGCGATGATCAGGACTTGTTTGTCCTTCTTGACGTTCCCGAGCAGATTATCGATGAGCGAATTAAGTACCGCCGCATTTGTCCGAAATGCCAAACCTCACGAAACCTGCGCTTAAACACAACGTCCGATGTCCGATATGATAAGAAAACTGATGAATTCTACCTGATGTGTGACAATCCCGAATGTGAACCAACCCGTATGGTGCAAAAAGAGGGTGACCATCTCGGGGTCGAATCGATCAGATCCCGGCTCGACGAGGAAGATGCGCTCATGCGGAAAGCAATGGAACTACACGGTATTCCCCGGATACTTGTGAGAAATTCAATTCCCGTTGAGGATGCACCGGAGCTCGTTAATGAATATGAAATAACCCAGATGAAAACATTTTCTACTGATGTACCTGGGACCGTGCATGTGCAGGAATCGAACTGGGAAATCACGGATGAAAATGGTGTCCGGTCGTACTGCCTGTACCCGGCACCGGTCGTCGTTACGATCATTAAACAGCTGGCGGAGGTGCTTTCCTGAGAACGGCATGCCGACCTCTATCCAATAACCTCTGCCATACATGGATCCTGCGTTGAAATGACGAGCGTTTCCGGCTGTCGCGAAGAAATATCGAAACCGGCAAACTGAAAGACATGCCCGTACAACGCATCACCCATCAATGTCCTCACCTGGTTCAGTGGAAACTCCCTCCGTTTCCCACCGAGAAACCGTACGATCGTTAGCGCTAACGGAACAACCACGATCACTCCCTCTGTCGCACCAAGTACCCGGGAAGGTATGAGAACATCAATTTCGCCGTATCCGGTATCAATACGGTGCCTGACCAGCACCCGCTCATCCGCATCCGGAACTCTTTGTCCACCAACCTCGACGATATTCACATACTCACCAATGTGCCGCACCTCCAATTCGGCAGACTCCCGTTCGGAAGCTCCCGTCGATTGAATGACATGCAACCGTTGCGGGAGGTACAGGTGACGCGGGTTCATGTTCGAATAGTAGAGTGTACGCGTAGGATTTCGAAGGGGAATCGTTGCAAAATTCTCAAGTGCCAAAACGTGAGCTGAAAAGACGGTGATACAAGGAAGGGAGGTCGACGTTTGAAAAACGGCTCCGACCGACGGTCGACGTGGTATACCTCCCCTCCTGTTTGGCGGCCCTAGTGGCCGCCTCGCCGACCGCTCCCGCCTGGCGTGCCCCTCGGGGCACCTCCAGAGCCGGAGGTCGGCTTCGGCCGCCGTTCTTTCGGCGGCTTCTCGGGCTTCCTGCCCATTTCTCACCTCCTTTGTGAGATGGTTAAATTGAACCATTTCTGAAAAATTCATGTCAAGGACGTGAAAACGTTGAACGACGTACGGAGAGGAAGAAAGAAAGTTCAATTCTTACAAATTCAAGTGGATGGGGAATGCTCTGCAAACTGGACCACAACTATAGGCTTGCTGGATTGGACCGGGGGGGACTCGAACCCTCAACCCCACGGATGTAAACCGTGTGCTCTAACCAGTTGAGCTACCGGTCCGATATCAGGAGCCTTACCTCGAAAGATCTCTCAATCACTACTGATTCCACCGCTTTGAAGTTTGCAGAAGCCCACACTATACGTTAGCGGGATTGCCGAGGACAGGACTTGAACCTGCACGGACGTAGTGTCCACTACCCCCTCAAGGTAGCGTGTCTGCCAATTTCACCACCTCGGCAATTTTTCACTGCGATGGAAATTCTACCACATATCCGAGTGATCAATCCACGGGTTAGATACACATCTATCCTTCTCACCGGTCGAAATGCCGGTCGATTTCCGCAGGGGTCAACCGCCACACAATCGGCCTTCCGTGCGGACACGCATACGCGTTTCTGCAGGAAAACAGCTCCTTGACCAGGTTCGCCGCCTCCTTCTCACTGATGCGCTGGTTCATACGCACCGACGAGTGACAGGCCATCGTCGCAATGACCGAGTCACGGTACTTGCCGGTCAGTTTCGCATCTTTCTCTGAAAACTCCTCGATCTCCATGATATCGGAAACGACCGATCTCATCAGTTCTTCATGATTTCCTGATGAAAGCACCGCAGGAACGGATTTCAGCGTCACATGATCGTCATGAACCTCGATTTCAAACCCGAGCACCGGGAACAGGTCTGAGTATTCACCGACAAACAGCAGCTCCTTTGAGGACATACGTATCTCAAGCGGAAGCATCAGTGTCTGCGATTCGATACCGCGGTCTTCGTAATCGCGAAGTAATTTTTCAAAACGGATCCGTTCTGCCGCCGCGTGCTGATCGATAATAAGAATTGCGTCATTAAGCTGTGCGATGACATACCGGTTGAGATACTGACGGGCGCTGACAACCGTGTCCGGATCGATTTCCGGCGATTTTGAAGATTCCTGTGGTACTGCTCCCGCTCCACCTTCCCGCGACACATCCCGCAAGAGCATTTTTGAGAATGAAAGACTTTCCTCTACGGAGTGCGGGTCCACTCCGCGGGAAATAACGTCTTGACGTTCCTGCTCTGAACACCTGTCAGATACCTTTTCATATCCACCGGAAAACGCATGCATGCCACTCTCTTCATCAGCCACACCCTCCTCCACACCTCCGCGTCTGAGCCGGTGCGGCTCCTCTGAAGACAATGACTCACGCACATTGTCCTCGTAGG
>JAQVGB010000065.1 GCA_028696915.1 Candidatus Dojkabacteria bacterium
CTGCCTGCGCGATCGTTGCGAAATTCTGTTTTTTAACAATCCCAGCGTCCCCGACCACTCCTTCGAGAAGTCTTTATACGACATGAAGTATCTCCTGCCCTCCCGTTTGGCACCCCCGTTCCTCACGCCCTCCTGACTCGGCCCCCGCGGTACGCGTGCAAACCTCCGCCACCCCACGGACGGCACCGCTGTCGGACGAAGCGGTTCAACCCCGCCCGACTCCCCATCCGTGCCATTGACCTCCTGAAGGCCTGCCGACCAATCCGGGCGTTTTTCAAAACATGTCATGAGCACGCACCACACCGCAATAAGAAGCGATCCGACGACACACGCCGCACTGATAAGATCGCCGCCGGTGCTGTTCCACACTTCCTGCCGGATACCAAGTGCAAACGGAATTCCGGTCAAGTTCACCAGGTACCACAGGGAGGAAATGGACCCCGCCATCGCGGCCCCGCCTTTTTTTCTCATATTCGACAACAGCCTCACGACACCGAGAAAAACGATGCCTACCGATGAGGCAAGGAGCACAAGCTGGGATGTTTCAATATACCAGTAGATCAACAGAGCCGTCAGCCACAGCCACAGCATATCCGATGATGCGTTCAGGACCCGTTTCCAAATGTCAGCCTTTCTGTACGTTTGAACAAGCAACACCGCCAAGAATCCAAGCAATGCCCCTTCTATCAGAATACCCCCGTCCCACAGCCTGAAAGCCGCCCACGGAAGACTATCGGCAATGTGCACCTCACCTTCGATCCGCTCATATGGAAGCCAAAACCAACGCAGTCCGATAAAATCATGGAACGTAGAAACAATGTAGGCAATCCGTCCGACAATGACCGCTGAAACGGTCGAAGCGGCAAGAAGGTCGAAACTATGCGAGCTGACCGTTCCGGCACCCCAGTTTGTCCCCTCTCCCGGCACAACTCCTGTCGTGTGTCGGGTACGAACAAGAGATCGCCAGAACAGGAAAAATCCGCCGCCATATACGACACCAGCAAAAGCCGCGATCACTCCCGGCGATAGTATACCCTTCACTGTCTCGAGCATGTCAGATGGCACGTTCAATTGTACCGGGTTGAGTGAAAAATCTCAATAATTCAACATTCTTTCGTACTCAGGCGTGCGTCTCCTCCCCTTCCTTTTCCGGTTTGGAAACGGGAGCGCTCCTGCCGGTCAACCTGAGCGGAAGACTACCGATATACCGGACAAATCCATCCATATCGAGTACAAGTTTCCGTACATGCAGCGGAAGCTGACGACCTGAGGCAGAACGGGACGCTGTTTCACCTGACAGCGCTCGTTCTGATTTCTTTTCTCCCTTGTTTAACCGCAGGATCCCGATCCCCCGTTTGACAATCCGGGGTTCTTTTTTCCTGCCTGACCTGCCGCGACGGGATTTTGATTTCTCCTCTTTTTCCTCTATTTTGACCGTTTCTTCGGCAGGTTCCTCAGGTATCACCATTTCTTCTGCGACACTCGTCTGCAGTTGGCCGTCCGCTATCTCAGGCTCGGCGTCCACCGCCGTATCTACAACCGTAGCCGCCGACGTCTGCGTTTCCCCGCAGAACGGGCAGGTGCGCCAGCCGGGCTCGAGAAATACATCGCACGACTCGCACTTCACACGAAGTTGATTTCCACAACGAGGACAGTAGATAAAATTCGGCAGAAGCTCGTAGCCACATACCGTGCAGTCTTCAAGTCCTGCGGCCTCGAATTTCAAATACCGCCGTTCGAGATCGAGCCATTCCTGCTCTTCACGCGAGACCTTGGGCCGGATGATCATATAGATAAACAGCCCGAACAACGGAAGCACAATGACGAGCAGTGCGGAAAAGATTTTGAGATAGACCGAATCAAACCGCTCGGACGCATCGTAGATCACCCATCCGATGATCGCGAGCCAGAATATGCCGAGACCGGCAAGCAGTATCTTGAAAAGCATCCCGAAATCGACGTTTTCGAGAAAGCCCAGGACATCGAGAATGGTACCCTCCATAAAACTGCTGACAGACAAGTTATTTGCCCGATGGGTGCAGAAAATCGAACAGTACAGCAGAATTATAGTACGGTACGGATGCACTTACAACAGCAGATCTTACACGCGTGAGACGTACGACCCGGTTTCGGTGTTCACCTTGATCCGGTCACCTACTTTGACAAACAACGGCACGTCAACCTGCAAGCCGTTCTCAAGGATTGCCTTTTTGGTCGGGTTATTCGCCGTGTTCCCCTTCGCTCCGGGCTCGGTTTGCTCAATCTGTAGCTCGACCGATTTCGGAATTTCGATACTGACCAGCGCATCGTCCACAAACAGTCCTACCACTTTCTCGCCGTTTTTCAGGTACTTCAAACCCCCGCCGACCATCTCCGCGGGGATCGATAATTGCTCGAACGTCTGGGTATCCATCAAAAACACCTCATCCCCTTCCGCATAGAGGTACTGTAGCGTTGCTTTCCGTGTGTCAACCGCTTCGACCCGCTCGTTCTGCCGGTACGACTTGGTGACAACTCCGCCGGTCTTGATACTGCGGACCTTCACCTTTACAATCGATCCGCCCCGTCCCCTGAACTGGTGCTCGTATTTCACGACAACATACACAACCCCTCCGTCACGGAAAACCGTGCCATTCCTGAGATCAGTATTTGATAGAGATGCCATACGTATGGATTGAAAATTAATCTCCGACTAAACAGCCATTGCGGCAAGTGACGCGACGGCGGTAACCGCCCATACCGCGTTGAGCACGACCGGCTGGAAATCTCTCCGCGACCAGGAACAGGCCATCACCGCCAGCGATCCGACAAGGTTTAGCACCGGATACCAGAGATTCTTCACATCAATGATACCGGCATTTACCATAAGGTATGCTGACAGGACCATCAGGACCCCTGCCCACCCGGTTAGAGAAAGGACGGTCTTTTTCTTCATTGCGGCGAGATTACAAACTATGTACTGGGCAAGGAGGGAGTTGAACCCTCACCCCCCCAGTCTATAGTGAACTGTTTCACTACAGGCTCGGGGGGACGGGATTTTGAGTCCCGCGTGTCTGCCGGTTCCACCACTTGCCCAAAATTTGTCAAAAATAACCCACAAAAACCTTTTACAGGCACCATAGTATCAGTTTCCGGCTGATCGGTAAAGCTCAAATGACCGAAGGATTAGATGAGGACGTAGGATCGGGGTTAGACTCATACGGAGGTCAGCCTTTTCTTACCCTTAGTCTTGGTCTTAGCCTTACCATTGGTCTCAGGCCGTGCCTACGCCGGCTGTAGCTCCTTTTGCTTTTCAAGATTCCTGAAACTACCCAGGTCCTTAACGAACGCGATCTCGTGCCTGCCGGTCGGACCGTTCCTGTGTTTTGCAATGATAAGATCGGCAATGCCCTTTTTATCAGTATCCTGATTGTACTGCTCCTCCCGGTGGATAAAGATCACAACATCGGCGTCCTGCTCGATACTGCCACTTTCCCGAAGGTCGCTCAACTGCGGGATGCGGTCGGATCTCGACTCCACGGCACGGGATAACTGCGACAGCACAAGAACCGGGATATTGAGCTCTCGAGCAAGAGTTTTCATTCCCATCGAAATTTCCGATACCTCCTGGACACGGTTCTCGAGATTGCGTGAGTGCATCAACTGGAGATAGTCAATGATAACAAGATCGACCCCCCGCTCCATTTGGAGACGGCGGGCCTTTGTCCGCACCTCCATAACGCTCTGTCCGGGCGTATCATCGAAATAGATATCCGCTTCGGCAAGCTGTCCCATTGCGTCGGCGACACGCTCGAACGCCTCATCCTTAAGCTTTCCCATCTTCAGTTCCCAAAACGGTACCCGGGCCTGCATGCCCAAAAGCCGGTCGATCAACTGAGTGCTCGACATTTCCAGCGAAAACATGAAAACCTTCTTTTTCTCGACAACCGCTGCATGCCGGGCAATGTCAAGCGCAAGCGCCGATTTACCGACGGACGGACGTGCGGCAAGTACAACCATATCCGACGGTTGAAACCCGCCCAGCATTGAATCGAGCATTTTAAAGCCGGATGGAATGCCGGTCAGCTTGTCCTTCTTATGGTCAATCGCCTCCGCCCGCTCATACGCGTCCTTCAGCAGGTCACGCACATGCACGATTTTGTCGCGCAGGCTCCGCTGGGAAATTGCAAACAGCTCCTGTTCTGATTCGTCCAAAACATCTGAAATCTGCCGGTCCTCCCGGTACGCTATTTCATCCATCCTCGCCGCCGCGCTGATCAGTTGACGGCGAATGCTCAACGCCTTGACTATTTGTCCATATTCCTCGGCGTGAGCGGCTGTGGGCACTCCCTCAACAAGCTCCGTCAGATATGATCGCCCACCAACCTTTGAGAGCTTCCGCTTCGCCTTCAGTTTGTCCGACAACGTGATAAGGTCGACAGGAACACCCTGATCAAACAGCTCGATAACGGCCGAGTAAATTTCCCCGTGACGGGGGTCGTAGAAATGTTCTGCAGAAAGGAATTCCGCGACCTTGATCATCGCTTCCTTATCGAGAAGGATCGCTCCGAGAATTGATTTCTCAGCATCTATATTGTGAGGTGGTACTTTCG
>JAQVGB010000009.1 GCA_028696915.1 Candidatus Dojkabacteria bacterium
AAAGAAAGTCTTCCCTTTTAGCTTCAAACGGAAATTGTACATCCCGCACGATCTTCATGTCTACCGGCCCAAGTTTCCGCACGTTTTTTCCTAAGGAATCCCTCGGCAACAACAAAACTCGCAGGTTCGACCTGCATCCTCTGCATCCTGGATGAAGTTCGAACCTGGCTCAAAACGGGAGGAAATATTGTACTGCCGGCGTTTGCGTGAGTTCCGACGTGCCTGTACCCCTCAAAGTGCAAATATTTAAGAGAGGTACAGGGAATCGAACTCCAGAATACTTTCCGCAAAGCAGTCTCAATCTCACACTGAAAACGTCTGTTCGACATGCTGTGCAACTTTAATCCCAAAGTCCACCCACGGCACAACGACGTCTCTTCCCCACACCGTCTGCTGCAGATTAGGATCATCCCTCAATTCCACTATATGGCCATAGTTCCGAATACCTTTGGCTACAGGGATTCCTTTTTCCGCAAGGCTTCTCCACTTATCCTCCTCCCACTCCAATCCCCAGTTGAGATGATCCGCTGCAAACGTAGCGAAATATGGGACATCAAAAGCGGGATCATTCCGAGGTGTTACTCCTAATTTGTCATGAAGCATGACTTGGTCCTCAAGATAGGGGTCTGTAATACCAACATCTTGAAGTATTTGCCTAGCCGCTTTCATTCCCTCTATTGAGTGATCTGGTCCCCATCCCCTCCATGCCTGAACATCATGGAGAAGGCCAAGGCGCCATGCCCGCTGAACTATCGCGTCTCGCACTTGGGTGTCCAGAATTCCACGCGCTTGACACTCCAGATCAGCAGCATAGGCAGCTCTGACGGCAACCCATTCGATATGTCCTTCATAACTCCGTAACTGAGATCGAACCCCCCACTCATCTAGATGTCTTCTAACCGCATCTATCAATGGACGATCAATCGCCCACATCTTTCCAAGATAGGGCTCTAGTTGCTCTTGTGTTGGAAGATCCGGTTGAGAAGGGCGAAGCCTCGCCGCCTCCTGCTGTGCGACAGCAATCACCTCGTCATACGTAGCAGAATCTGTATCAGTAATCATAGGTGAATTATAGCATTCTGGTGAAGACTGATCTGCACCCTCTGCAACGATGTTCGAACCTGGCTGAAAATGGGAGGAAACCTTGTGATACAGGCATTTGCGTGAGTTCCAACGTACCGCTACCCCTCAAAGTGCAATCTTTAATTAATAACCCTAGCGAAACAGTGGGAACTTTTGTTACTCTGCTTCAACCTCAAACACCGGAACCTCCGCCGGCTGCCATTTAGAGCCATATGTGTTTCGAATTTCCTCAAGGCTTTTCACATCTAGTACCGCGCGAAGTATCTCTTCACGATCCTCCGATCCTTCTGCTAGCACGACACGGTTTGGACAGATGATTAATGCATGTCCAAACGAAGGAAATTCTGTTCTGTTTTCACCGATCGTACCAGGAGCAACAGTATAAACGTCAAACCACTTTGCATTCGCCTTCAACGAATCCACCCACAACTCAATACTTCTTGGAGATACGTTCAGTGAAAATGAGGGGATTAGGACTACATCTGCCCCTGCCTTTCGAACCGCATCGAAAAACCATGAAGAGTACCGATGGAATGAATCCTTACACACTAGAATACTCATCTTGCCAAACTCTGTATCAAACACACTGAGAGCCGTCCCCGCAACAATTCCATCCGCTGCTTCCGGTGGAGTGAGGACAACTTTATCATGGCGATTGATCAATTCTCCACTACGATCAAAGTAAAACCCAGTGTTATACAATTTTCCATCAGTATCCTTCACAATCGTCGCCCCGAAAAGGTCCGTCTTATACTTCCGGGCAATCCCAGATAAATAGTTCAGTGGATCATACCCATCTACAATGTCCTTAAACGAGGCAAGACAATCTTCTGGAAGTCCTACCAGATCAACGGGTTGAGATGCAGCCTCTGAAACTAATCGATCGACCTGTGTCTCTCCCAGAGCTGTCGATTTGGGAACTTCTGCTTGGATAATGGCAACTCGAATGTCCTTCTTCATAAAAACATTACTCAAACTTACTAAGTGGTATTATAACTGGAAAATCACTCCGACACGATGAGCAATGTGGTGCACCCTCTGCAATGAAGTCAGGAAACATAAAAAGATATTTTAGTACGCATTGCACGCACACCCCGGCGGTTTGTGACATGTATATGACTTACTAATACAACTATCGCCACAAGCTTGTCCTGTTGTGCAATACTTGCAACAGATTTGTTCAGGTGCAGGAGTCGTTACCGGAGCCGGCTGCGCCGCCGCACACCCACTTGTACAACTCACGTCCTCCACCTCCTTCATATACTCGCTACAGTCCCAGTTAGTATAGGTCACTTGGGCGGTATTGCACGCAACGCACGTCCTTCCCTTCTCCGCGTCTTTCACACAGCCGCACACATCTCCCCATAGCCCTCGGCTCTCAGAAGATGCTATGTTTTCTGCACGCTGAAACTGAGATTGATAGCGGTAGGGAGTGTTGTACGTATACTCATGTGCGTACCCTTCTTTGACCATGTGCTCATTAATGAAAAGGTCATCACTCGTGCGCCACAGGTACAGCAATAATCGTCCATACTTATCTTGCTCACCCTGTGTCTCATCAAACTCGTAGAATACTTCCTGACCGCTCAGAAGCTCCTCCATCTTTCGCTTTGCTTCCTCTCCAAAGCACTCAACAGGATCGGGGGAACTTTCGGTCTCAGGGGTATCAATGCCGATGAGGCGGACGGGGGTGCTTTCACCTTCATACATGATCCGGATAGTATCACCGTCTGTAATGGATATCACCTGAGCAACAGTACGTGTTTCGACTGGACTCTCCTCGGTTTGTACATCCTCTTCGCCCAATGCTGAACCTGTCGGTTGTTGAGTCACAACTGATTCCTCTGGTGAGGGATCCCGCGATATCAACCACACAGATGCATATATCCCACACATCATTGTCACAGGAATAACCAGACCTAGCAGAAGCGTTTTCGAACGTGCGGAAAGGTTCGAGTAGAGGGCAGTGAGCCTGTTCACCATATCTTTGAGGGGTCTCACACTTGGAATTGTAACAGGAAGCAAATCTCTTGAAAACGATTCTGCTACTTCTGAGAGAGTTGCTTATAGTTCATGCGTTACTCTTTATTAGATTCCTCCAGATGACTGAACATCTGCTTAATACAGTCCTTCACTTCTGTCTTTAGTCTCACTCTTTGATCCAGGCTGTCACTGAACTTTTTCTCACCGCTACGTATTCTTGGCAATTCTGACATAAAGAGTTCTTTGAATCGATTACTAAGCTCCATTAGCTCTGTAATATCTAGACCTAATCCTTCTAAAGTCGAGAAGTCGGCATCTCCCTCTGCATTTTCTTTCATTACATTGCCCAAAACCATAGAACGTTCACTCTCAGTAACTTTTCCGGCAGACTCCCGCAATAGCATCTCTTCTGTTAGGTATATACTTCTCCACACGTGCCTCACGAGTTCTACGAAAATGGAATAGGTAACCTGAACAGAATGCTTCTTTCTCCATACCTTATATCCAACAAAAACACCGCTCGTTCCCAAAATCAGTAGTACGAGTCCACTATCTGAAAACTTCACCCATAAATCTCGAAATTTCCCCTGAGAGTCAGGCAAGTAGGCCCAAAATGTAAGGCCTAGCAGTATGATAGCCCCGATTATTAAGAGTCCTGGAAGAAACCTCCGGACAAAAGTTTCCATACCACCACACTACAACTTAGTATGGTGCCGCTACGGGGAATCGAACCCCGGTTACAAGGTTGAGAACCTTATGTCCTAGTCCACTAGACGATAGCGGCACGAAACCGGTTTTTGATGTCATCCACTTCAACGAGTCTCTCGCGGAAATCCCTTCCCACAAACCTCCTCACCTGATCGCCACCACGAGCGTCCCTACCGGTAGCAAATCGTACAGCTGGATTATATCAGCATTATCGTGATACACACAACCTAAACTGACCGGTCTACCGAGGTTTTCCGGTTCATCGGTGCCGTGCAGGGCAACATCGGTCTCGATCCATCGGCCGCTGACGTACCGGTCCATCATCATCAGTCTCGGCCCGTACAACGCCGCCAAACCCGAATCTCGCTTCGACACGACCTTCCACACACTTTCCCCCATCGAGCGATCCTGGTACTCAGGATCCGTATCGGGATCATCAGGGCTATCGACGACGCGCACCGCCGCCGCTCCCGTCGAAACTTTATACAAGTACAACAGCTCTCCGTCTTTTGAATACACATACTCCTTCTGTTCGGATATGTCGACAACAACGAGATACTGCGAAGGCTCCGCTATTCCGTCCAATTTCCCCAGAGCATAGTCAAACTTCTGGACATAGGAAACCTCGTCCGGCAGTTCCTCTTGAGAAGGGATCGATGACAGCACCATGCCATCATCTGTGGGACTGCTCCGATCCCACTGCGGAGCGAACAACACCAGTGCCGCAAACAAAACCGCCGTTATGCCAAGAAGTACCGCTGTGATAATCATGAGTCCCTTCATACCTGCATTATGCCACAAAGCTTCAGAAATTGGTGCCACTCCGGCCACGTAGTACCCATTTTCACACCCACCGTACCTTCCGCTGCGCGTTGACAATAGCATGGTAAGCATATATCATTATATTGTCACATTCCTCAGACTAAGCTACATGCCGAGTTTATTGATGAATAAAACACACCTGTCCGGCATGATTTTCATGCCTTACTAGAGATACTAATCAGTACTATGTTTTTAGAACTGCTGAGAGATCAGCAGTATCGACAATTGCCATGGCAAAAAGAAAACACTATCAACTTACAAAAGAGGGCCTTGAAAACCTCAAAAAAGAGCTCAAAGAGCGAACAGACGTTATCCGCAAGGACCTGCAGGACCAGCTCGACGCAGATATGCAGGAAGGCGATATTTCAGAGAATACCAGCTACTACCGGGTACAGGAAGAAATCGCCTCGAACGAGCGGCGGATCGGGGAACTGCAGACCATTATAGCCAACGCAGTCACCGTCAACGGTGACCCGGGTGATACCGATACCGTCGATATCGGAAATTCAGTCACCATCAAAGTCCGAGACCGCGAGATCACCTATCACATTGTCGGTTCCACAGAAGCAGACCCCGCACAAAACAAAGTCTCCGTCGATTCACCTTTGGGCAGAGCGCTCATCGGCAAAAAAATCGGCGAAAACGCTGTCGTAAAGACTCCTCTCGGCAGTCAATCCTATGATATAATCCGCATTGGGTGACCACACACCCGTAGTGCAATTCTATAAGGCGTGGTATTTCCTGCCTCGGTCATTCAGTATCTATCACATCTGCCCCGATAATTTCTGCCCTGCCGTTCCTGCCCCGATAATGTATTGAGCGCTGTCTGTGGAAAAGTTCCAGCGAAAGAAAAAGCAAACCTCGATCGGCAAAACCCTGCAGGTCATCGCCACGTGCGCACTTCTCCTCCCCTATCCGGCATATTTGATCTCACAGGATTCCAAGAACAACGCTTCGCTTCCGGTCTATGCAGAGCAGTCGGCGCCATCTGGCCCAGTGGAATCTCCAGACCATCCGGTTTCCGGTTTTCATGAAGATGAAAATGCCAATAACAATGCCACTGGATATGATTTTGACGGTACGCACAAACACTCAATCACCACTCCCACACAGGAATCACTACCTCATACCTCAACCCCCGCTATTCCGTCTATCGACTTCGCCATTCATATTCCAGCAATTGGACTCGATCATGAAATTGTCATGAACGTCGACGCTGGCGATCCTCAAACGTACCTGCCGATTATTGAGCAATTTGTCGCTCATGGAGCGGGTACAGCCCTCCCGACAGCTACAAACGGAAACATCTATCTGTTCGCACACAGCAGAACCGCGCCGCAGGGAGTGACACCGCACGGGGGGTGGTTTACGAGGATTGACGAGCTCACGTCAGGAGATTCGATCATCCTTGACTACAATGGAAACCGCTACAACTACTCCGTCGTATTCTCCAAGATCGTCGATCCGAGTGAAACCGACATTTACACAGGGATATCCGTTTTCGACGGGAACACATCACTTGCACTGCAGACCTGTTACCCACGGGGAACCAGTACACAACGGCTCATTGTGTACGCAATCGGACTCGACTGAAAACCTCCGGTCATTCCGACACTATAGCCGAAGAATCCTCACGTCCCGCACGTCATGAAAATTTCATTAAGGAACAACAAAAGAACAGCATCCGAAGATGAACTCCCTTCGTCACCTATGAATAACCGTCCCCGGCACCTGCCCGCCGCGCAATATCTCCCCGATAACAGCAGGGTCCCGTCCGTCGGTCACCAGACAGGTGATTCCGTTATCGGACGCTAACCGTGCCGCAAACATATCCAGAGGGACATGGCCGCCGGGTTTGTGTCCGAATGTTTCAAAGCCTTCACCAAACATTCTAAAGAACTCATCCCAGGAGATCCGATCGAGCGGCTGTGCGTCTTCGTTTTCCTTGGGATCCTTCGTGTATACATGGTCGACATCGGTCAATTTGTGCACCATTTCGACACCGAGTTTCGACGCAACGAGCACCGCGTTGAAATCAGTGCTTGCCCCGTTAATAAATCCCCCCGAGACCAACACCGGGATATCGCTTTTGAGCCACGTTTCAAAGTCATTTGCCATCATCTTCTCCGCGTCACTGCGGTTTTCCGCATATACGCCCACGCCAAGCACCCGCTGGAACGCCTTCTCGTCAAGCAGTGACCGGATAAGTTCAGCGTTCAGCCACGTTGCCGTCATGCCGATTCGATGCTGGTCGACATCGCTCTCCTCTCCTGAGGCAACCGCAAGATCGCGGTACAGACGTGAGGTCCCGCCCCCACCGACCAGCAAAACAAGCCTCGGTTTCTCCCCGTCCGGTTTTTCATAAAACGAACGGATCTCGTTGACGTAGCCTTTAATAATTGTCCGGTTCAAAAGATCTTCATCCGGCGAAACCATCCCGCCGCTCAATTTCACGACAACGTAATTCATCGCGTTATAAGTATAAAAGTAAAATCAGCGCCATCATTGCATACAGTCCATATTGGGACATGACGTCCCAGGAAAACGTCCCCTCAATCCGATGGTGCCAGTATGCGTCGAGCAAATAGTAGGCCGTCGTCGCAACCAGCGACAGCACCGCGAAGTTAAACATCGGCACATGCCAGAGCAGGAACACGAATATCCCCAGTCCCACCGCGCTTGCACAAAGGCTCAACGCGATTCTGACAGAGGACTGGCGGGAGGCGACAATTCCCATTCCCAGAAGAATAAATGTCAAAACCGACGTACCAATAAGCACAAGCCATTTCGAAAGCCCTTCGTACACAACAATGTTCATTAAGACATCCGTGAAAAAGTAAAAGATAATAATGTCAATGAAGGAAAAGAGGACCCGCGTATGCCGGGATATCTGGTATAGCCTGAGATAGGTCGCAGAAATCGTGTAGAAAATAGCAAAAAATGTCACGCACAGAATGATCACCGCCACCTGGTCAAGCGCCCGGACCCGGTTGAAGAAAAGAAATAGCGTCCCACTTGCGTACAGGAGGACCGGCAGTACGGCATGATGGAGGACATGCTCTCGCCACCTGACACTTTGCAGTTGGACTCCGTCGAAATTCGGAGGTGCACGCTTGACGGACAGGCGCGCATACACAAGCTCGGACAGCACTACCCCAGCCCCCGCAACGGCAGAAAGCCAAAAAACTGCGTAGTAGTGCGCTTGTAGCGGGACAAGCATGACCTGGAACACCACAAATAGACAGACTGCGTAGAAGACGCTCCGTTTGAACGACTGGTCTTTTGTTTTTGTCTGCACGGCGGGCTTCTTGTGCACCGCGGATTTCTTTTTTTCTTTGTTTTTCATCATTTTTTCGTTCCCTGGCTTTTCATTAACGCTGTCGATAGGCGTCCCCTTTTCGCAAGACTACTCTCTTTCGAAGGGCGGCTTCACTTCTCATGACATGACTTTTCTCACAGTATCGTACCAGCACGGTCGACAAACAGCCCGACACACAACAATAACACCCAGAGCGCCATATGGATGATCGTTTTCCCCCGGGTGTGAAGAATATTCAACTTGAACAGATAGACCACATCGATGACAAGCAATGTTCCAATACCGATGATCGCCAGTTTCGTCACCAATGAAGAAAAGTCGCCGATACCGAGCACCAATCCGCCTGCCTGAGAATGGCCCGTCTGTTCACCCAGTACATTTTTTACGAGGTTCGTGATATCAACTTCAGAGGTATTGCCAACCTGATCAGAGGCGGCAAGTAAGACCTCGTCCGCCTCGCTCAGCTCACTTCCGAGTACCTCAGCAGAATATCCACCGTCGTCATCTTTTTCAAGCAAAACCGTGAAGTTTCCAGCAACAAGTACCACCTGAGCTGTTGTATCATCAGGGGTGACAGATACCGAAACACCCTTTCCGTCAGGAGAATACGTGATCGTGACATCTCCTTCTGCTACAGATGGAGGAAGCGTATCGATCGTGAACGAAACCGAGTCGGTCACGCTCCTGTCCTCATCGGACACAATCACATCATGTACGCCTTCACTCCACGGGCTTTCTGGGCGATAGCTCCACTCACCCTCCGTACATTCGATAGAAGACTCATCCTGCGCATTATCTGTGACGATGACCGATTCCACTGGACCGTCTGCCGTTCCGTACAATACCATCTCGTTGTCCGCGATAGTACTTTCCGGTTCAGGATAGTCAATGGAAATTGAAACCTGCTGAGGGACCGTACCGGCCTGTGCCTGAACGGACGGCTGGGCAGATACCGGCGGTGACGGGATCGTCGATACGGCCGGTGCCGATTGAAGTGTCCCGAACATCTGAACGACAAGAATGACCGGATCTCCGAGAAGGGTCCCTTCGACCACCGCAATCCCAATATCCCGGTAATTACCACTCATTATGTTGTCACGATGTGTGACACTTGCCATCCACGCGTTATGCACCGCCTCTGAAGAGCTGAACCCCTTCGCAAGGTTTTCACCGGCATAGACATACTCGTACCCCTGTCCAAGAATAAACTGCCACGGTGTTTCCCCGTTCGGGCCGTAGTGGGACCAGTACTGATATGTGAAAATATTCTGGGCTTTGGCATGTGCCGCGGATGTCAGCCGTGCGTCGACCTGAAGGGACGATAGTCCGGCGGCAGCACGCTCCTGATTTGTCAGTGCTACAAGATCAGAACTGGACACCGATCCCGCGAATATTCCCAGGCCAGCTCCATTCGACAGCATGTTCAGTCCGAGAAGGCCCACGGTAAAAACGGCAAGCGCCTTCTTTCTCAAAAGCAAAGGGTAGAATCCGTTCTGATACCGGGGGATTATGAGATTGAGCAGTTTGCCAGCCATACCGTATCCATTGTACTGATTTAGCGGGACGTGGCAACCCCGCCCCGCCAACTCATAGTGTTACGTGCAATGGGGAATTAATGAAGCACTACGGAAAAACGAACGAATAGTCCCCCCAATCCGTTACCCGCACACGTGTTCCATGAAAAGTGGAGCCCGGTGTCAAAATGATCCGTAGCTCCACCTTATCCGCAAAATATACCGGCCGCCTTACTTGACGGCGATCTTCAAAGCTTTTCCAGCTTTGAAAGCGGGAACCCTGGTCGAAGGAAGAGTAATTCTCTCCATCGTCTTCGGGTTGATCCCTGTTCTGGCTGCCCTGCTGCGGACTTCGAATTTACCGAAGCCTGTCAGCAAAACACTGTCTCCACCTTTGAGGGCGTTCGCCACTGCCTCCAGCATAGCCTCGACGGCTTCTGAAGCAGCACGCTTGGTAAGACCTGTTTTCTGGGCAACAACCTCAACAAGATCTTTCTTTAGCATTGCACCAATCCCTCCTTTCCCGGTGATATGAGACAGGCATATAAAAGACTGCCAGCCTCGTAATATACAAGTACTGTATATCTGTGCAAACTGTATCCAAAAGACAAAGAAAAGTCAACACTACGCCACTTTATTAACCCTCGTGATTCGCGTGCATGAACGCGGCCCGTCAATCTCGAGCAAAACCGCGTCAAAACGGCGTTTTCCTTTCTCCTCAACTTCGTAGGCCGGAGCATAGGGATACTTTATTTGCTGTTGAACAATCTCCGCTTTGACCCAAAGCGAAGAATTCATCGTCCCTACCATTCCGATATCGGTGATAAAGCCGGTCCCCTTCGGTAGTATCCGCTCGTCCGCGGTCGGCACGTGCGTATGAGTTCCGACAACCGCGCTGACCCGACCGTCAAGGTACAAGCCTGTGGCGATTTTTTCTGACGTCGCCTCGGCATGGATCTCAATAATCACCGCGCTCAAACCATCAACGTCCTGATCCGACAGCATCGAATCAAGGGGCCTGAGCATGTCGTGGGTGACCGGGTCGTTGATACCGGTCCTGCCCTGCACCAGCGCGATCAGCACTTTTCCTTTTTTCCCAAGATCGATGACCTGAAATCCGCGCCCCGGAACGTCCGGCGGGTAGTTGATCGATCGAATAACAGGGAAATCACCGCCCAGAAGCTCCTCGAAATCCGGCCTGCGCCAGATATGGTTGCCGCCCGTCATGAAATCGACGCCTCCGGCCATGATCTCGCGAACGGTATCGACCGTCGCACCTTTTCCGTGAGCCAGGTTTTCAATTCCTGCGATCACGAGATCGACATGGTGCTTTTTCCGGAGTTCAGGAAGGACAGATAACGTCATCTCACGCCCCGGACGGGCGCTGATATCTCCGATATAGAGCACGTTAATCATAGTAGTATCCGTATTATCTAGTATCAACCGGTCAGCCGCCATATGCGGGACGTGCCAGGCTACTTCGCGACGCTGACTGCCCTGCTTTCACGGACGACGGTCACCTGGACCGTCCCCGGATACGTCTGGGTCCGCTCAATCTCGTCGGAAATCTTCTTGGCCATGATCACCGATTCATCATCACTGACTCCTTCCGGCTTCACAATAACCCGCACTTCCCTTCCTGCATGGATCGCATAGATCTCGCTTGCGTTCTTTCCCGCGATCTTCTGCGCCGCTTCCTCTATCCCGGCGACACGCTTGATATAGCTTTCGTAGCTGTCCTTCCGAGCTCCCGGGCGGGAACCGGAAATTGCGTCAGCAAGATACACGATAACCGCCTCGAGCGACTGAGCCTCAACATCGAGATGATGCGCTTCGATTGCGTTAACCAGAAGGTCCGGAAGCTTGTATTTCCGTGCAATTTGTCCGCTTATCTGATGATGGGTGCCTTCGACTTTATGGGTCAGCACTTTCCCGACATCGTGCAAAAGACACGCACGTTTGACCATCTCGACATCAGCTCCCACCTCCTGTGCAAGTGCCGTACCGATACGGATCACTTCGATCGTGTGACGCATAAGGCTCTGTCCATAGCTGGTACGGTATTTCATTTTCCCAAGCAGTTTGATAAGTCCCAGATCGACACCCGGCCATCCGGCCTCTTCTGCAAGGATCTGGCCGTTGCGCTTGATTTCTTTGGAAACTTCGTCCTTCGCTTTCGCGACAAGCTCCTCGATACGACCGGGATGGATTCGACCGTCAGATATGAGCTTTTTCATAGTGATAGCGGCAATTTCACGGCGGAGCGGATCGAACGACGAAAGCGCGATCGCATCCGGCGATTCGTCGATAATCACATCGACACCGGTCGCTTTCTCGAACGCACGGATATTTCGCCCTTCGCGTCCTATAATTCTACCTTTCAGCTTCTCGTCATCGATCTTGACCGTGGAAACCGTCGCATCGCCGACATAATCGGTCGCGATGTTCTGCATTGTGGAAACGAGAATTTCACGTGCCTTTTCCTCTGCCTCTTCCTCGACATGCTTTTCAGCCTCCCGTATCCGTTTGGCATGATACTCTTTGAGATCGTCCTCGATCTCCTTCATCAGGCGCTCCTTCGCATCCTCACGCGAAAGACCGGATATCTTCTCGAGACTCGTCTCGAGTTTTGTCTTCAGTTCACTAATTTCCTTTTTCTCGTCTTCAGCCTTCTGCCGCGCCTGCTCTGCCGAATCAAGCTTCTCCTGCAGGACACGCTCGCGGCGGATCAGCCCCTTTTCCCTCTCGATGATTTGAGCATCAAGCTGGGCAACTTCTTCCTGGATTTTCCGTGCCCTGTCTTTGGCTCGCTGTATGACCTGATCGGCCTCATTTTCGGCACGATCAAGTGTCGCTTTCGCTTTTTCACTTGAAATCCTTATCGCCTCCTCTTCGGAAAGCTTCGGGACTGCCGGTTTCTCCACGCGCGTACTGCGGGCGTACAAAAACCCGGCGACAGTAGCGCTGAGCACCGATACAGCCAGCAGTACTATCGTCAATGCACTCATGGCATGTATTACTTAAGTTATAGGGGATAATGGGAATGCGGAACTTACCGATGCAACGGCACAGAGACCCTGCTGATCCAATCCTTACGATCTTTTTTGTACGTACGTTTTTGAATACGTTGACCGGAAAGCCTTAGACACACTCCAGTTGTTTCTGTCAGCGGGTGTACTGTCTGCAGATGCATACTTTACAGGATTCACATTATCCAGATACGGGTAATCATACACCTTCCACAGGAAGGAAGCAATAAATCTCTAGGCGTCAGCGTTTTTCCCGCTATCTCCCTTCTCCTGACTTCGTGTCTCCCGCAGAGATCTTGTCAACCGCTGATAGAACGTTAGATTGTGAATAGTCGCAAGTGTTTTCGCAGTCGCGTCGGAGGCTTTAAAAAGATGATACATATAGGCTCGGGTATAGTTCCGGCATGCCTCACACGGACAACCGTTTTCTATGGGCTCGATGTCAAACTGATACTGCGCCCGGGTGATCCGCAGTTCTCCATCAAACGTATAGAGCAGACCGTGCCGTGCGTTTCGGGTCGGGAGCACACAGTCGAACATCGCGTACCCAAGTTCCCTGCACACCCGGATATCATCCGGTGTCCCCACTCCCATCGCATATTTCGGTTTATCGTCAGGAAGAAGCTCGGCGGTGTAGCTCAGGATCTCTGTCACCAAACGACCGGAAGCATCGACCGGCCATCCACCGAAGCAGTACCCGTCGAACCCGATTTCGATGAGCTCCCCTGCGCTTTTCTCCCGCAGATCTTCGAACGGGCCACCGTGCACGACCGCAAAGAGCTTGCGTTTTGACCGGACTTCGGGCGATTTCTTCATGAAATGCGATTTCGCCCGCCGTGCCCACTGAGTCGTCAGCCGCACCGATTCCTCCGCTTCTTTTCTTGAAATTTCACTGGAACGGCAGTCGTCAAGGACAATCAGGACATCACTGCCGATCGCGGCCTGCATATCTATCGAAATTTCCGGTGTCAGCACGACTTTTTTTCCGTCAACCGGGGATCTGACATACGCTCCATAGGAGGTTACTTTTCCCGAACCCGGTTTGCGGTGCAAAAGAGAGTACACTTGAAAGCCCCCTGAATCCGAAAGGACCTTACCCGTCCACCCCATGAGCGTTTTGATCCCGCCCAGCGACTCCATTTTCTCAATTCCATACTGCACGTACAGGTGAAATGTGTTAACTACGATCATTTCCGTCCCCGTCTCCTCAAGTTGGCGCGTCGTCAGCGAACGGACAACCCCGGAGGTCGCATCGGGCATGAAGATGGGATACTGAAGGCCCAGAAACGACAGTGGCGGTTTTACTGGTTGTGCTGACTGAGCCAAATCACTTGGTTTCATAGAATTTTCATGAAATTTCACGGGACACTTTTACAGATCAGACGGCAAAACAATTCTCGACGGCTCTACTGCATTCGCATAGATAACGACAGACACCGGGTGCGTGACCGACTCCTCGTCAACCACCGTTCCACTACCCACCATGCGGTAGACCGGCAAAACGTCAGCACCGGCAAGGGGGTCGTAGTAGTACACGACCTCGATATCGCTGATAACCGCATCAGTGAACGAGTCCAGCGAGTACAATCCGTATGGGTCGCACGTCTCGCACAGCGGATCTCCACTTGAGATACTGTCCAGAAATGCTTCCTTCGGATATGACTGTGTCCGGATATACTCCGCGAGATCGTCTCCCGGTACTAATCCCACCGTGTCCCCGGTATCTCGAAACGTGCTCAACTGCGCGGATAACGACAGCAGATCCCCGTCCTCAGAAAACTGTGCAATGATAGGATATTCACGGTTGCCCCCGTTCACCACCCGGATATCCCCCAGAAGCGGCGACGCGGAAACCGTGAACGAACTACCCGCCTGCGTGACGTTCGTTGAAAAACTCGAAGAAATGCCGAGAATTTCCTCTGAGAAATGCTCGAAATACGCACCGGCAGTGTCCGCCGTCAACGTCACCCTTCCAAGCGCCGGAAGCAGTATCGGATCACCGTTGTAATCAAGCTCCTTTCTGACGGTATTGTAGCGGACAAAACTTTCGCCGCGGGTCCACAGGTAGTACACCCCGTCACCCGAACGCTCCTCAGTGACACCACTAAAACCAAGTTTTGAGACAATAGCGTCACGCATGTCCCGATCAAACTCGCTTGCATGATAGACCGGCACAGTTCTGCCCGATTCCACGTCATCTTCAGAGACTTTCACATTTCCCCAGAGATGCTCCCCCGATTGTTCGGCAGAGAACGGTGCCGGATAGGCCATCCGTTCGGGTGTTTCTTTACGGAAAAGGATTGATAGTATGAGAACGACGATTACAGAGAAAACGGCAAGCAGAAGGACATAGTCCCTATTTTGCTTGATCCATTGTATGAGTTGTTTGAGAGTGTTCATCAGTTATTCGATTATATACCGGAACTCTATACCAGAACGTGCCGTCAAAAGTCTGAACTCCGGCTTCAGCACTGTTCATCCGCCGGACACGTGAACGAACAGCCGGCATTGTTAATAAATTGCTCGGCATCTACATATTTGCCCGACGGATCCTTGATCTCGATATGTGCATGCGCACCTTTCCAGCATTTCCCAAACTCAACCGCCGGCGGAAGCTGGACTTGGGCGATTGGTGTTCCTGCGGTAATACTGCCCACACCGGAAAGCGGCGCAGTGTGCACAATGGTCCATATGTACCCGGCACTATCCTTGAATTGTACGATACCGCCTTTGTTTGTACCATCCTCACACCGGGAACTGCTGACGGCATATATGATCTCCCCGTCGGTGGGTGCTACAAGCGGTGCGCCGGCAATGTTGGTCCACCCAAGATCAACCGCATGCGAACCCCTTGCGGCGTGTGACGTGCTGCCGCACGGTCCCTGATTACAGCGGAGCCCGGCCGATGGAGCGATGCAGGTCGACGTGTAGCCGGGTGGGAGGGTGGAATCGGCGGGAGCCTGAGAGGAGACGGATTGAATTGGAAGATTTTGATGTCGATGCATTCTAAGCAACGGTTGAGCGGTACAAGAAACTCCCATCAACATCAGTGCTATCCCTCCGAAAATCAGGATTGCAATCAATTCAAAGAAGGGCTTCACTGCCTTCTCCGCTACAGTAATTGAGACATTAATTACGACATCAGCGATTAATCCCGCCACAAACCCGACCCCCGGAAGCAATGTATTACCGATAACTTGAGTAATAACTTTGGTAATCATCTGCTTGAGAATTTCTTTGATCGGAAGTGCCAGCAAATCATCGGCACTCCGCCCAAGCATCTTTCCGGCAAACCCTGCGAAACTCTTCTTCAGCCTCCAATTACCACTTGCATCCCTGAACAATCCCTTGATCCTATCTGAAAAATTCTTCATTAACCGCGTATCAAGGATCTGCTGGATATTTGTTCTCGCCAGTTGTTTGGGGGTGAGGCTAGCCATCATTTCCAGCGTTGAAGCAACCCCTGTGTGACCACGGTTATTGAAAATCTGCGCAAGCTTCCCCCACAGCCGGCCATCCCAGAGCATCCCCTTCGCCAGGTTGACCGGATGAACATAATGCATAATCTCTGCCGCTTTACCAATCGGAGCCGCCCGATAATTACTGTTCGCCTTCATCAGCATCCCATTCGTCCCCCATTGTTCATCTTCTGGTACAAGAATGTCTGGCAGTAATCCTCCAACACCAAACACCTTCTTCATCGAGCCAACATCTCCCCATAAAAACACAGAGGTAAACATTCCTTTCGCCGCTATTTCCTGCGCCCAACCCCGAATATGTTGGACTTGACCGATCCGGTATCCAAGACTGTACGGAAGTCCCGGCTTCCCATCCGCATACTTTTGTAATTGATCGCGGTACTTTGTGAGGGCTAGACCTTTTGGAGTATTCTGACCGGCTTTTGCAATTTCCTGATTAAGCAGAAACAACTTCGACTCAAAGTTCTTTTTGTGAAGAGCATCATTATTGTGTCCCGTCAGCCAGACCCCAAAGTCACGGTCGTTTGTCGGATCGCCCCAGAAAACCTTCGCGATATCCTTTGCCTCGGCTTGAGATCTTCCAAGAGAACGAAGTTCGGATTCGAGTGTATCGAGCCGCGCTTCCTTATCTGCATTGGCAAGCTGGCCCGGGGTACTGCCTGTTCGCTGTGCCCGATACGATTTCTCTACCGCCTTCCGAAGTGCGTCAGGTGTCAGACCGGAATATTGAGCAGAGATTCCCTGGATCAAGGATTCAGTTGCCGAACGCGCAGCTTTCTGAGGAGAGGCTTGACTGCGATGCTCACCAGTCAACGTCCCTTTTTGCCCCCATTCTCCGGAAATACCCGGGTTGTAATCCTTCATTGAGGAAGCAAGATCTCTCGAAAGAGCACCCGGAAGACCAAGAGAGAAACCCCATGCGCCAAAGAGCGCCGAATCCATTAGTCTATACCCCCCACCGGTACGCGCGAGTTTTTTCGCCCCCTTATAGTCCTCAAACGCCCCTCCGATCATCTTACGCGGATCTGTGATCCACCACGCGAGATTGTTCGGGGTCACCTTCAATTCCATCCGGGATAATGGCTCCGTCTTCTTCTGAAGACTCGGATGAAGATTGTCCACTTCTCCACCAATATCCTGCATGAATCTGGTGACAGGAAACATTCCCGGTCCCGCAATCATTTGCGCGTACGCATCCGCCAAACCACCGACAGTCGGCATCGAAAGCCCACGGGTGGGACGGAATTTGGTCTTAGGGGGACGTTTCTCTCCCAGGAGGAACAGGTAGAGCGTATCATAGGGATCCGGCTGTTTCCCTCTCGGTTTCGGCATTCACATATCGATTTCTAATTTAGGGAAGGATCCTTATCCGAACAAACCACCGACAAGCGGGATCTTGCCTGCGGCCTTCTTCGTTTCGCCGACTGCGGTTGCGATACCCTTGCTTTCTTCAACACCGATCAGATCCTGCGCGATTGCCGGAGCGCTTGCCGCGAAAAAGTAGGTTGCAATGACAAAGAAAACCGGCCACTGAATTAACGTTGTCGAGGGGCCTCCACCACCGATGAAGTTAATCGGCCCGGAGAAACCGGTATCCAACGAACTTTCACCGACATATCGTCCGAAGTTGATGATAAAGAACACAAGTGGGAACACCAGTGTTGCCGCAATAAGCCGTTTAACCCACTGAGTGATAGTGCTTTGTTTACCAGGTAACGATCCCATGACAATGTAGATTGGGCCAAGGATCAAATCTATCAGAATTTTGATCCACGTCATAACAAGAGTGAAGTACACACGGAATGCGGCATACAGTGCGATAGCGGCAAGGATCAGGACAAGAATAACAGCGAGAAGACCAACGATAACAGCCCCGGGAGTGAATGCCAGGGCAAGGAATCCACCGGCTAAAATTCCACCACCAGCAACAAGACCCGCAGGGACGGTTGAGATTGTTGAGGTGAACATATTCCAAGCCATTTCTAACGGACTCCCCAGTCCCGCGACCTCAAAACCGGGTGCACCTCCTGACAAACTGCTGGTCATATACGTTGCAATAATTGCAGTCAACAATCGACCTAAATC
This sequence comes from Candidatus Dojkabacteria bacterium, assembly GCA_028696915.1. Classification (GTDB taxonomy): domain Bacteria; phylum Patescibacteriota; class Dojkabacteria; order SC72; family JAFGCJ01; genus JAQVGB01. The sequence goes on from JAQVGB010000009.1 coordinate 18,023, forward strand.
GAGAATGAATCCCACGATCGCAAAACTGAACGTAATGAAGATCAGACCGAGAATAATATTCGGAAGCGAGTTGAACAGAGAGATCGCCGCACCGCTTGCTACTTTGAACCGGAACATGATCATGAACCCGGCGACCATGACTATCACTACCAGTAAAGCGTACCCCATATTCCGGAACATTTCCCAAATATCCTCAATATTCATAGATCGCAACATCTCGAACCCTTCGCCCTGCGCATATACGGTCGTATCTGACTGGTATCCGGGCAGAAACTGATTTGCGATGTGGTTATCCAGATCGACACCGGGTGGATTGCTCAGCATTGCCATGACCTGTTTATCAACCATTCCCAGTAGTCCGAACTTCGCCGTATCGGATAAACCCATTTCCTCCGCTCTTGCTACGGCTTCCGGACCGAAGCCAGCTGTTCCTAATAAAGCATATCCCCCAACTTCCATGGCAGACTGCGTATCTGCAATTTTGTACTGAACCGTATTTTGGCCTTGATCTCCGTTTATACTAATTATTCCGTTCGCATTTTCATTAAAACTTTCTGCCGACCCAATATACGGAGTTGCCTGACCTTTAACGACACCAAATACAGATGCCATAAGAACAGCACTAAAGACCAGTACGGTTACTGACTGTCCTAAATGGTCAATCCGGTAGTGCAGGTTATTCGCCCCATTAATGATCTTCTCTCCAATCTCTACGAGCTTGACCTTTTTCATTAGAATACGAAATGGATAAATTTACTGATTTCATCCGAAACTTACGGATGAAGACTTCCCGAAATTCCTCCGGATAGTTCAATTACTTTTTCGAAATATCCCTCAAACGTGCACATTTCATCTTCAGGATGAATAATACAATGAGGACTCTCTTTCCTCAGCATAGAATAGTTGTCGAATAACCAATTTTTCCAAATAAACGTGCAGGGAACAAATCTCCCACACACAGTACACAATCCGGGTGTACCAATATACCGATCAGGCCAGCACGGATTGTTATTACCTGTTGTATATGAACTACATTCTCTACTCGGATCGGGAGGACTGGTCGACGAATTTTGCATATCCATCACCATATCGCCGCACGGCTCCTCACAGCCATCGTTGGTACCAACAATACTATCTGTCAGAAGCATGAGCTGAACATCCTCATAGCATGCTTCCTCATTGAAAAGGCAGGACACATTCGAAAGCACACCCCACCACGAAAACAGCCAGCCTTGCAAAAATGTCCCTGCATTAATACAAGCGACATTGTAGTTCACATTTTCTACTAAAGGGCAGGTCCCGGAATCGGATATCGGGCGGCCTATTCTTTTCTCAGGGTCAGGTGTGTAATATGACTCGTCGTACCATTCATAGTGAGCCTTCACTACCGACTCACACGCAATCCGGATTTCTTCTGTAGGCGGATTATCACATGGTCCGATTGCCATCATTGACTCGCCGTCCGAACCATTTGTTCCCGGAGCGTTTTCTACCTGGCCGCTGTCAGCAACGTATGGGCGATACTCGGCTGCTGTTGCGTTTGCTGTATTTTCCCCATACCCCGGATTTTGGTTCGGAGGATAGTTGGTGGCATTCGACCAGTGGTATTCATCTCCCGGAACAAGTCCGACACCCGCAACGTAGTCTGCGTCTGGAGTCGTGCGACCACTGACATCGGAAAAACTCGGCCACTCTCCTCGCCAGAAATCAATCCTTCCGTCGCCAGCAGGAGTATCACCGACGGCAGGCGGGTAGAAATCACCTCCGTGAAAAAATGACGGATATGTCGCATACACGACGTTGATGTCACAGCTTTTGTTAAACGTATGACCACTCACACTATCCTCGACGTCGTCACCCGACGAAAACTCACTGCACACAAAAGAGTTGCTCGACATATCCGACCCGTTGCACATGTCCGAGATCGGCGAGCGACCGCCCTGCGCCTGCAGGACGTCACCACTTATCGGAACACCGTAGTACGGCACCATTTCAAGATTTTGCTCAATCTGAAGTGGCTGGATAGGGATTTGCTGTGCATACACGGCAGAAGCCGACGGGC
>JAQVGB010000010.1 GCA_028696915.1 Candidatus Dojkabacteria bacterium
TGGAAACTCATACTTGAAAGAGTTCCCCCTGGTGAAGATGTGATTATCTAGCAATCTATTCTCACAAGAACCAGACTTTCGGATTCACATACTGTCAGGGTCGTATCCGCAGACACAAAGAATCGATAATTTTCCCCATTCTTTTGGTATTTTTACGTCATGTGCCCCTTCGTAAATCGTCAGATTGCACTCCATTTTCCATCAAGCAAATCATTTGATTCAGCAGTAATATGGGGCTAACGATAAGTTAACACATCTCAATCAATGAAACATTCAAGAAAGGAACTGACCAAGACCGGTGTCGAACAACTACAACTGCGCATTTCTGCTCTCGGACGACGGTTGAAGGAAATCATGGATCAAATGAATGACATAGGTCTTTCCGAAGACACATCGGAAAACATGGAATATGACCAGCTGAGATGGGAAAAACTTGGACTGCAAGCAGAAATTGACCAATTGACAGAGCTTCTCCAGAATGCTGACATCATAAAGGAGGGATCGTTCACCTCCGCCCAGCCCGGAAGCCGGCTCCGTCTTGAAAACCACCGGATCTGCCTCATGTTCCAGCTCGTCAGCTCGCCCGAGGCAAACCCGCGCATCGGAAAAATATCGAGCGAGTCTCCGATCGGAAGCTCCATTCTCGGCAAAAGGGTAGGGGACTGCGTCGTTGTGCCCACGCCGCTTGGAAAAATCGACTTCCAGATAAAATCGATCGGATGATCGCACCGGTCAGTCCTAGATAATTAATTGAAGGTTCGTTTTGCTATATAACTTAATACACCAAATCGGGATGTCTGACAGCAAGCTCGTCCTGAGCATCCTCGATAAAATTCCGCTGATCGTCACCACCGCGATCATCCTGATAGCGCTCGTCACGGCCCGCTAACAGCAACCCATAGCACCTCTCCACTGTGGTCAGACATCTTCTAATTCTCCCTGATTAGCGATACAATAGCCTCAACCACGGTAATCTCAAGCGTACGTGAATAATGGCAGTACTGGTGCAAAAGGCAGAGTGGCTCGAGCAACTGCAAAAAGACCTTCCTGATCTCGTTGCCCGCGGAGACCACTTCAATGTATGGGGCCTGCCGTTTATCGGGATCACCAAGTTCCTTTTCCGTCTCAGCCCGGAAGATAAAAATAGTGCTGTCGTCAACATCGACACGCGTAATCTCGCCGAGGATACAAGCGAGAGCTTTTTCCAGCTTCTCAACGCGGCACTGATGGAGAGCCTCTCAAAAGCAGACCTCTCAAACGACCCCGGTTCGACCGTGCTTGATACAAACCGTCTTATTGGGAAAATTACCGAGAAGAGAACCCTCTGCATCATAGTCGACACACTCGACGACCTACACTTCCTCGATGAAAACATTCTCGCAACCTTCAAAGGAATGTTCGGGCGGTTTGAGAACAAGCTCGTATTTGGTTTTGTGTCTTCACATCCGCTTGCGGAGGACCCTCATTTCGGCGAATTTCCCGAGTTCATTGACTTCGCGACACACCGGGAATATATCGTGCCGCCGATTCCCAAACAGAGAACCCCAGAATTGATCTCTGCAATAAAATCCTATACCCGGTTTCCTATTAGTTCCACTCTCGGCAAAAAGATTTTCGATCTATCCGGTGGAATTCTTGGTATCATTACTTCGATCACCCGCTCCGTAGAAGCACGGAAACTGACGACCATCACCAGACAACTTGCGGTAGAGGACGAGCCGACACTTAACCGAGTCAAAATTATCCTCTCATCATTCACAAACGAAGAAATCAACCAGCTTTCCAGTATCGCCGACGGCGCTGATCCGACAGCACTCACCCTTTCCCGCTATATCCGTGAATCGGGCATCCTCGACCGGAAGAAAATCCAGAGCTCTCTGATCGAGCACTATTTGAAGAGCATACAGCCAATTATTGAAAACTCTCACTCCAAGGATACACTCGAGATTAATTTCGAAACCGGCGAGGTGATCATCGAAGGAAAACCCTTGGCCGATCTACTGACAGAAACAGAAATGGGGATCATGAAGTGCCTGATTTCCCGTAAAGGCCGGCTCACAACCAGAGAAGACCTAGCACGTGAGATTTGGGGCAAAAACTACAGCGAGAAGTACTCCGACTGGGCGCTGGACAAGCTCATTTCACGTATCAGAAGCAAAATTGGCGACACCCGCCGGCCACACCGCTATATTGTCACGGTCAAGGGGAGGGGATTCCTCTGCAGAGCCGCGTAAATACGGTCTGTAACAAGAAAATTTTTCAGACTGCCCCCATCAGTACGCAAAACGACCTTAGTTAGGAAGAGGTTGAGGAGTCGGACACCCGTTATCTGTTTTATCCAAAAGTGATCCAAATACCAATACATGGGAGAAAATGATTCACCACAAGGACACGATCCGCTCTACGCCGGGGTAACGTACGACCCTTCTCGAGCGGAAATAGAAATTCTCTGGGAGATGTTTCTTGATAGGCTACGGAGAGGAAATCCCGAACTTCCCACATCAAACAGATTTCCTGCCGCAGATGAACTGCTTGCGCGAATTGAACACTACCCGTCCGAGTGGTCCACATACCCCGAACTTACCATCAGTCCTCCGTATCATGTTGTTGAGACACCGCATGGATACGTTGTCCATGAAACGGGCCTGTGGTCAATTCATGCTACCCCCGGCACACCACGCACCCAGTTACGAGGCGCACCACCGCCGGAATTGGGTTTGCATGCATACTGGACCGCAACCGATCCGCCACTAAAAGATGGTGACGACCCGAGACATCAAGCTACGTGGAGACCGCGAATGGCCGCTAATCTCGGAGGCACCCTTCACACGCCACGCGTTCATTTTCCGTCAGGATCTCGTGAGAACAGAAAACAACTGCTCATCACCTCCGATGGCCTTAACTATTCAGCTACATTTTTAACCGAACAAGAGGTCATAAGAACAAAAGAAGGCTATATGGAGATGCTCCTTGAACATATCTCGCTTTTGTCCGGGGGCATCTCTGGCCGCTCACCTCAAAGCATTCAGGAACACCTCTCGACACGGGACCAAGCAGATAATTCATTCGAAACAAACGCGGAACTGGTTCACCAGCTACTACTGTACTCGAACCAGATAATTGAACAGGCGGAAAGACGGCATGGCAAGATTGTTATTCGTCCGGAAACGGACCTCACCGTAACATTCATGGGCCTCGCCGGATCAGGAAAAACGATGTTGTCTCTCACGTTATTTCACATGCTCACAACACTGTTCCAGACGGAAAATATTGGAACACCACCACCGCACCTCACACTTCGCCATACCGAAATCCATTCCCCATCCTCGGTTATCGACTACTCACTACTCAAAATGGGTGCTGAGCTTGATGAAAGAGAATACTGGCAAATCCGACGAAAAATGCGTCAGAGGAGAGTTCCTCTCGAGCTCTATCCATCTCCAATCGCAGTTTCCCTTGTTCGCACCTTCAATAGGGGGCTCTTCCATCCGCAATCTGGACAGGATTTTCTTCAATGGATCGTCGGTAGAAACACTCCACCGAAGGTCGCCCTCGTTGACTCACTCGGTTTTTATCCGGTTAAAGTCGAAGACCCGGTCCAAATGGTCCCGATGGGAATGACCGCCGCCGAGTTAATCCAGCTCTCTACTTTCACTGACGGAGGACCGATTATTTACCTGTACCCACCGAATGTTTCGCACATGGATCTGTACACGCCGTTTGATCCCTACCACGCGGCAAGGCATAAACAACGCGGACGACGCAACGAAGTCCTCGCAGATATGTCATTCGTCGTTGATGCTCGACAAATCGTGCCTTGGCCACACCCGTTCTGGGATAATGATCTATTCATACCGCCGGCACATATCAAAACACTCATTCAGGAAGATCTCAAACAGTTACCAGATGCTCGTGATGCCGCGTACAACATGCTTGCGATTATACGGTACGGATACCTGAATAAAATTGCAGCAATGGGAGAAGTAGTCAACACCATTGCACAAGACCTCATGAAGGAGAATCACTACACACAGGAAGATCTCGCGCAATTTGGTGTTCCTGAGAATCTCAAGAGAGAACTTGCCCGACTCATTGCCAATCTCCGTGAAACGTTCGGCGCATCAGCGGAAATAGACCCAGATATGACCAAATCTCCCATTGCTCTCGTCCCGTCTCCTCACCTGCTTCATCCTATCGACGCTCTTATGAGCAGAATCCTTCTCACGCGCCCAACATCAAGACATTTCGAGGGCCTTCAAAAACCGAGAAAACCATCCATCTTCGGCGGAAACTACACACTCGGACCCTAGTCAGGAACCCCTCAGGAACACCGGTCGAACAAAACCCCTCTCAATACGACACTAATTGTCCCCCCATCTCAGAGATCCGTCAGGAATCCCTCAATAACTCCTCAAGCTGTCATCCCGCCTTGAATCTATCATCATCAATAGAACACTAACTTTTTTTAACTTCATTCACCATGACTTCATACACACTCACCCGTGAAGGTTTCCAGGAACTAGGAGAAGAGCTGAAATGCCTTGAAGAAAATCTCGAACGAGTTGACGAGCAAATGATCGTCATCTCGCTCTCCGAAAGCATCACCGAGAATAGGGAATTCCAGGAACTGCGTGAAGAGCGACTGTTCCTGCTCTCACAGATTGAGGAAATAACAAACATCCTCGAAAACGCAACGGTCGTCTCAAACTCGGAACCGACCTCGCACGTCGAGCCCGGACGCAAAATCCGTCTTGAAAATCATAAAATATGCCACGAATTACAGCTTGTTGACGATCCAGAGGCAAACCCGCTCAAAGGAAAAGTTTCCGCGGCATCACCGCTTGGATCATCGCTTATCGGAAAAAGACTAGGGGAAGAGATCAGCGTCGAAAGTCCACTAGGCATAACTAAATTCGTCATCGTCAGCATCAACTGACCACACATGAAATTCCGAGGACCCGAAGTGGTCACATGACCAGCCGCCAGCATGGAAGAACACAAACTCGTGTCACGGCTCGCGGAAATAGTGCCGCTGGGCACTATTATCTCACTGATCGCGCTTGCGATCGCGAGCACAAGAATTTGACCCGACCACAACAGCCATTTTCGGCCGGCTTTCTGCCGCGTTCCTGACAGCTATTGGCCGAACGTATCTCATCGCTGTAGATCTGCTTGATCTCAGAAATTCCCGTTGGTAGTACCCACATCACCATCTTCTTGATCTGCTGATTTCTTTGATTGCGCTTGTTTCAGCGGATGCTTCTCCCGGTGCGTTTGTTCGGCAAACCGGTCTGAGGCATGCACATAGCGCGTGGTCGTCTGCAGGCTCTCGTGGCCCAGAAGAACCTGTATCGCCGCAGGATTCGCGCCGTTTTCAGCAAGATAGGTTGCAAAACCGTGCCGTAGACTGTGCGCGGACGTCGGCACGACAATCCCAAGAATCCGCCGATACCTGGCGATCCGCTCTTGCAGATAATTCGGAGAAATCCTATCGCCACGACGCCCGTCACGACCGCCGCGGTACGGAATAAATACGGCCTGAGTGCCCCCGGAAAATTTCGCGTTTGAGAGGGTAGGGGCCGCGATATTTTCGGACCACCCGGGCGATCCATCTCCGGAGGCAGTATCCGTGCCCGCAGAATCCCCTGCCCCCCCGCCGGTTTTCGAAACAGAGCCTTGTTTTTCCTTTCTTGACGGCATTTCCCGCACTTTCAGGTACTCCAGGAGATAGTGTTTCGCACGCTCCGTCAAGTACACGAAACGCTCCTTTTTCCCTTTCCCCATAATAAAAATTTTACCTTCCCGGTTAATCTGGTCCATGTTCAAATTGAGAAGCTCCGAGATCCGCATGCCGGTGCTGAACAACAGCTCGAGCATCGCCCGGTTACGCGCCGCCACACGGAAATCCTTTTCCACCGTGCTTGGAGACTCTATCAGCGAGATCAGTTCCTGAAGTTCGGCTACCTGCGAGGCCCTGCGCTCGCTTTTTATCAATTTGACGGCGTCAGCCGGTACCGGTACCGGTAGATCATTCTCAACCCGCCAGCTCAGATACGATCTCAGCGCAGACAGCATCCGGTTCACGCTCCGGCTGTCGAGCCCGGTTCGCCGAGAAGACCTCGAACTGGAACCCGGAGACGACCTGCGGTCTCTGAGACGTTCGAGAACCTCCTGTGCCGTCAGCCCACGCCTCAATAGCTTTTGGATCCCGTCCGGGATATCCTTTGACACCTCGAAAGACGTTTCGTTCGTTTTAGACCCCTTAGAGCTCGTGGTGTCATTTTGTGCTTTACCGTCGACATTTGCTTGCTGTCGGCGTGTTTCAAACCGCCTCAGGACACCCTCAATGATCTCCACATCATGCCGGTGCACCTCCAGATGACCACTTCTCTGCAGATACCCCTTGTACACTGTCACCGTCTTTTTTGAAACACGTTCAAACGGTACATCTTCCTGTTTCAAAAAGCGCGCAAACGTGCTGAGGTCCCGGCCATAGTTGCTAATCGTCCGCCTGCTGAAATTATTATTTTGCAGATCAAGCAGATATTCGTCCTGTTGTGGAATTGTATAGTATGACAAAAGCATTATTTGGACCTCCCCTGCAGGGACCGGAATATACGGAGTGATAATATAAATAAATCCTTCTGCTGCGCCATTTTTGTCCCCTCACGGTTCACAATGCGCGATAGGGCACAAAGAATGAAAAAAATGCCCGGATATTCACATAAACCTTGCTATTACAGTATAGATTCAACAGACAGCCGTTGCAAGAAAAAAATTAAGGCGGACATGAAGAATACAGAGGAATATCCGTCAAAAAATTCCTTCCGATATTCATATAAAATAATCCTAACACACGATTATGAACTAAATCTGAATGCACCGCAGGCACTCCCCCTCCTTCCTCTTCTATAACACAACTGAGTATAAGGGTGATTATACTCGGTTATGGGTGATATGAGAAGTGGTCCTTCCCCCTCAGGAGGGGTGCAGTGCTCAAATAGCGCTACACAACAACACAATTCAAAGAAAATATGCTCTTGATGATTAATTTCGTTCCAATTATTCTTCCGTTTGCCCTCATATCGCTTCATCTAGAGCGACAGTCGGTATTTCCACCGCAACGATTGACTTGTCCACAAAAATGCCGATTTTGTTGCGATTATCACCTGTTTCACGGGCGCGATTATCTGTGGTTATCCACAAGAGGGCACGGTCGGGTCATCACTCCCCGACCTCGACGTTGCTTCTGGAAGATCAATGAGAATTCTGACAATTTTTATGTATGAATAATGACCTATAGTTTTTACCGTCCATCACCCTATGGGCTTAATATACACTATGGGTTATTTTCGTATTTATGAGAATGTTCAACCCCTACCCCCTACTCCGCAAAAGCATGTCGTCTTTTTGGTGCCAGCATGTCAAGGATTATTTCAGTATGAAATAAGTTTGCGGCCCATACAGACGGCACATATTTTCGGAGGGTTTTTCACGTATATGGGAGAAGATCCGGACAGCTCAACAACCAGTCAAGATCCCGCGTTCGCATGAGCGTCAGATAATCACGCCCACAGAGGGCCTGCAATACCCCAGGAAGCGTTGAGGATGAGAATGACCAGGACAATACACAGGACAACCGTATATTCCCAGAAAATGAGGGGCCTGAGGACCTTGCGGATATCGTGCATGACAATTCCGACACCGATATACGAAACAATCGTCGGCAGAAGCACACGGAAGACAGTCGAAACTGGCCACATCAGCAAAACCGCCGCGACCATCGCACTGCAGACAGTCAGCACTGTGCTGTACGACAACACGACGCGGGGATGCAGACCAAAGTGCGAAAGGTGCAAGAATGTCGCCACAAAAAGCGTTGCAGTCAACAATGCAACCGTCAATGGAAGTGACAGCCCCTGATCAACAATGAAGTAGGAAACAAAAAAGATGCTGAACAACGAAACGGCATACGAAGCCGTCTGTGCGACTTGCAGAAGAGGAAGTGTTTTAACGGTTGCCACATTGAGCACATTCGCGGTCAGGAAAACCACCGCCAGGACCACAACAAAAACCAGAAGCAACGCCCCGAAAATCAGCGCTTCGTATATCCGTTGGAATCGCTGAAAAAAGAACAGCTCCACAAATAAGACCAGACCGAAGACAAAAAGCGACGGCAGCGGCAAAACAGTCAGATATCCGGCCGGCAGAAACTCAAACCGAAACGCCCACATAAGGCCCACGTAGGTCAGCGCCCCGGCGACAAATGCGACCAGCACCATTTCGTGAGAACTCCAGTCGTGCTGACCCCACAACTTCAAGCCGAACACAAGAAGGACAATCAGCGCGGATATCATGAACACCCTCCGGCGCTTGCCCGGATCACGCTGAGCCGCAACTGCGCTCCTGCGGGGCACGGTGTATACCGACTCTTCAAGCACTTCCTCACCCTGCTCTTTTTTCTTCCGGGTCTTTTGCTTCTGGGCCTCATCAAAAAAATCCTGAACCGGAAAGGTCTGCTCCCGCTGGACTTGCGGTATGATCCGCTCCAGTTTCTTCAGTCTCGACTGACGTAGTTTCTCAATAAGTCCAAACATCGTTGTGAGTGTATCATACTCCGAGACGTTCCTGACCGATTGTCCCGGGAAAATCAATCTTCAAGTGCCGGTACGCCGCCTTCGTCGCAACCCTGCCGCGCGGTGTCCGCTTCAGCAATCCCTTCTGGATCAGAAACGGCTCGTACACCTCCGCGATCGTATCCAGTTCTTCTGAAACAGCGGCCGCCACCGTCGAAAGCCCCACCGGACCGCCTTCAAATTTCTCAATGACCGTACCAAGGATCCGGCGGTCAAGCTCATCCAACCCCATGGCGTCAACACCCAGACGATCCAACGCCTCACGCGCGGTCACAACGTCAATCTGTCCGTTCGGACGGATGACCTGTGCATAGTCACGGACCCGCTTGAACAGCCGTTGCGCGATACGGGCTGTCCCTCTCGATCGCAGTGCAATTTCACGTGCCGCGTCATCAGTTATCGTGACCCCCATCAACAGGCCGACTCTCTTCACAATGTCAACGAGCGCTGAATCGGCAAAGTAGTCCAACCGCTGAACAAACCCGAACCGGTCCCTCAGCGGGGAGCTCAAAAGCCCTACCCTCGTCGTCGCCCCTATTAATGTGAATGGCGCAAGCGTGAGCCTGAGCGCTTTTGCAGACGGGCCCTTTCCCACGACAATATCCAATCGGAAGTCTTCCATCGCCGGGTACAGGACTTCCTCAACACCCCGGTTGAGCCGGTGGATCTCGTCAATAAACAGCACATCTCCATCCTGGAGTCCGGTCAGGATCGCGGCAAGATCACCCTGTCGCGTAATCGCCGGTCCCGACGTCATGCGCACTGACGACCCCATCTCATTTGCAACAACCTGCGCAAATGTTGTTTTGCCAAGTCCCGGAGGCCCATGGAACAGAATATGGTCGACACTCTCACTGCGCTTTCGCGCCGCGTCCACAAGGATCTTCAACGCTTCGCACTCAGCACTTCTGCCAATGATGTCACGTAAATATTTCGGACGAAGCGGAAGTTCCTCTGTTTCCTCCGGTGATGAGCTCGCAAGGGGGGATGACGCGGGCCAGTCGACAGCCTTGCCGCGCCGGTTCATCTGATCACGCTTTCCTCTCTGAGTGGCTTTGTTGCTTGATCTATCTAACGTCATGATACCGGCAATTGTACCACGCCCCCCAAAGCGCCTCCAGCCGTCGACTACCGCAGGACCATCGCCTCACCGCACCCTGTCAACGTTCACCGCCCGGTCTTCCTGATATCGTCAGGCGTCAAGACTGACTCCGCACACCATGCATCGAGTCGTCAGGCGCACATCTACCGGGAAATCATGGTACAATGAACATAGAATGTCACCGCATCATCCGTCCCGGCACACCCCCCACAGTTCCTCCGGTTCGCAGCCGGTCCGGAAACAGACTGATTCTCCATCCAAACACGCCGGCCGTGCACCGCATCGGCCACGAAAAACCCGTCAGGGATGGCAGCGCGTTTCGGGCTGGTACGATAGTTTGGTTGGGAATACCGGCAGTATTTTTCACAGAAATGTAGCAATCCCCATCGTTTCGGAGCTTCTGTCAGTTACAAACGGTGAACGGGTGTTGGACCTGGGATGTGGTCAAGGAGCACTATTTTCAGCACTCAAGTCAAAGCCGGTCGAGTACGTCGGAGTCGATGCAAGCTCCGCGTTGATAACGGCGGCCCGGAACCGACACCCATCGGGCACATTTATCCGTGCAGACGTCGGCCGTCTCCCGCGTTCAGGAATAGTCGACCATTCGTTCGACGCAGTCGTATTTCTCTTCAGCATCCAGGACATGCCCGATCTGGCAAAAGCGATCGCGACGGCGGCACAGGCAAGCAAACCTGACGCGAAACTTGTCGTCTTTATGACCCACCCTGCATTCCGGATACCACGCCAGAGTGGATGGGAGTTTGATCAGGGACGAAAACTGTACTACCGAAGAATTGACAGCTATATGTCGGAGCTCAGTATCCCGCTAAGGCCGCACTTCAGGACGAAACAGCCGCTGACCCGAAGCTTTCACCGGCCGGTGGGAATTTACATTAGCGAGCTGGTGCGACATGGATTTCACATCGACCGGTTCAAGGAAATTCCATACCACGCCCCCAAAAACGAGAAAAATTCCGCTATGAAGCGAGCAGAGGCTGAAATTCCGCACTTCCTCGCACTCAGAGCACGGTACCGTCCTATCGGGGACCGGTCCTGAGCGCACGCGACTGCAGAATGAAAAACTCACTCCCATTAAACGCCCACTCTATCGCCTGAGGCTTGCCGTAGTATTCCTCTATATGCAGGCACAGCCGTGCAAGCTCACGGACCTGCTCGTTTGAAAGCTTACGTTGACGCTGACGGTCGAGCGGCACATCAACCAGACGGTGCCTATTCTCCTCAAGGATAACTTCTTTCATTTGGTTGCCGACCGTGTAGCGGGCAAGTTTGAGCGTTTTTCGGTTGACCGCACAGCGGTCGGGCGCGACGATCCCCGAAACCATCGCCTCTCCAAGCCCCCACCCCGCCTCAAGGTACAACTTCTCCTCGTCCTCGCCGGGAATATCCATGGTATAGCACATCCCTGAAATATCGGCATCGACCATATTCTGGATAACGACACCTACCATGACATCTTCGGCCTCAATATCATGTTCAAGAAGATACTGCAGTGACGGGAACGCGTAGAGCGACAGCCAGCACAGTTTGAGATTTGAAACAAGCTTTTCGGGCTTGACGTTGAGAGATGTCGCAAGACTCCCATCGTAGGGAATCCACTCCTTGCCCTTTTTCAACACCCCGGAGCTTCTGACCGCGAAATAGTCTCCACCCAGCGTCCCTGCCTCAGCTTCAATTTCTTTTGCAATCGTATCCCCTACCTCGTAGTGAACAGACAGCGATTGAGCTTGTGACGAGAGCTCCATTACCCGCTCCTGACCAGACACAATGACATGGGAAAACAGATCGTTCATTTCGCTCTGAAGGCCGCTTTTTTTCATAAAGGCACGGTATAGGGATGTCGTGACTACGAAACCATGTGGTATAGGAAATCCGACGCTCATCAACTCCCCGAGCTGGGATCCCTTCTGGCCGCACTGCTCGATATCACCTCCTCTGACACTGAACAGCGGAATTGTATGAGACAAGGCAGTAGCGCTCCAATTAATCAGCACCCGCGAGCTGTATCCGCGGCGTCACACTGTTTCAGTATACCCCAGTCAGCAGTAGGATATGAAGCCCCGGCCAGACATCTGTCGTGATCTTAGGATTCTCTCTCCGACAAGATCTTTTTGAGAACATCTTCTACGGCCATTCCTTCTGTCAGAAGCTTCCTACCTACATCCACCATGCTCTTTCGTTCCTTCGCACTGAAACCCAACGTTTCGAGAGCACGGGCAACCTGCTCTGACTCCACCGTTCCGGTCTTTTGACCGGATTCCTTCTTTCCTGTGCCGAACACCCGGTCCCGCAGTTCAATAATAATCCGTTCCGCCGTCCGTTTCCCGATACCTGGAACAGCGACAAGTCCGGCGATATCCTCGTTGACAATCTTGTCGACAAGCTCCGTGCGCTCGATCCGCGCAAGGATCGTTGAGGCAAGCTTCGGGCCAACACCGGATACGGTCGTAAGAAGTTCAAAGAAATTACGCTCTTCCGCGGTCAAAAAGCCATACAATCCCTGCTCGTTTTCCCTGAAAAACTGACTGGTAAACAGCGATAACTCCTCACCCTTGTGTACCAAATCCCACACCGGCGACAACGGGGCAATCATGACTTGATAGCCGACCCCTCCATGCGTCCTGATCACGACGTACCCGTCTGTTTGCTCTATGACCGTACCGGTTATGAATGCAATCATGACGGCGTGCCATTCAAGTGACCACGAGGCATGCCTGCAGATGCGCCTGCCGAAACCACGTGCAGTGCACACATCGCAACCGCCAAGCCATCCGCCGCATCATCGGGAGAGGGAACCTCCTCCAGTTCTAGCAGTTTTCCCACCATTTCCTGTATCTGCTTTTTTGACGCACGTCCGTACCCGGTGATTCCGTCTTTGATCTGCATCGGAGTGAATTCTAGAATTGGAATTTTGAGACGGGAAATTGCCATCAGGATAACCCCTCTCGCCTCTCCGACCGCACTCGCCGTTTTCGCGTTCCGACAGAAGAACAACTGCTCCACCGCGGCATAGTCTGGAGCGAATTCCTCCAGCAGTGCATTCATATCAGTATAGAGCTCCGTGAGCCGGTCGCCGTGCAATTCTGACTTCTCGGTCGTGATAACTCCATGTTCGATGTGCCGTGCGGTACCCGATGTGCCTCCTGATTCCACAATCCCCCACCCGGTAATTGCAATGCCCGGATCGACACCAAGAATTCTCATAATCACGCCTCACCGCAATGAATTAATAACTCTCCACGTGTAGAACGGTACTACTCAGCGGTCGTCCAGACATCCTCCACGTCATCATGATCGTCAATAGACTCGACCAGTTGAATAAGTTTCTCCTCGTCAGATTTTTCCAACGTCTGATACCGCTCAGGAATTTTTGCGATTTCCGATGACAGCACGACAAATCCGATCCCCTCAATTGCGGAGCGCACCCGTGCAAGATCCTGTGCGACGGTAAAAACCTCGATCCCGCACACACCGTCATCGTCATTCTCCTGAATGTCCTCAACACCCGAGATATCCATCAGCTCCATGGTCGCTTCGTCACGGTCCACCTGAACCTCACGCTCTCCCTCGCCGAACTTCTCACCCGCTCGCACCTTCGCACACTTGATGAGCACATGTCCTTTTTCATGGAACTGCCAGAGCACGGAGCTTGCGTCCGCGAACGTTCCTCCGTTGTCCTCAAATATCTTCCGAAGTTCACTGACCGTGCGGTTTTTGTTGTCCGTCAGTACGTCAACGGCAACGGCGACACCACCCGGTCCGTAGCCTCCATACGTTCCTTTCTCCCACTGAACCGTATCTCCATCTCCCTCCCCGGATCCCCGTTTGATAGCCCGTTCAATATTTTCCATCGGCATGTTTGCCTCACGGGCCTTCTCGACAGCAAGACGGAGGGAAAAATTGCTCGATGGGTCTCCCCCGCCCTCTCTCGCCGCAATCGTGATTGTCCGGCCGAGCTTTGTGAACAATTTCCCACGCCGCGCATCGGCGGCACCCTTTTTACGCTTGATTGTCGCCCACTTGGAATGACCTGACATACTATGGATATACTAAGCCAAAACGCGTATCCGCGCAAGTTCAGCCATTATCACGGGACAACTGAATATCCTCACCCCACTACTAATGCCGAAACGAAGGGGACATAAAGGTTATTTGGTTGACGAACCATTGATCAAATGCTTCCCTATCCCCTATCCATGCCCGAGTGTCACGGATCCCTGCACCGGCACCTGCTCGACAGCGCCAGCCTTGTGTGTATCGTTCGCCTTCGCATCTTTGACTGGTAGAACCGCTTTTTCTGGCGCGGCAGACGTCACAGGCCTTGGTTGACCCTGCGGCTCTTTTGATGAAGCCCTCCGCTCTGCTGGAGGTTCTGTCTGCAGAGATCGGTTGCCCTTTTCACTGTACTCCTGCTGGGCCCACCGCCGGATCTTGTCTTCGACAACCTCGCGCGACCGCCCGTACCGCTCACGGGAAGCTCTGATCACCGTTTCTTTGTATCCGCCGCGCTGATAGCGAAGGTCAAGCGAGCGGGCGCTAAACGGCTGAGAAATTCGTCCATCTATCGAGAGCTTCATATACATTGCGTGCCGGTCCATCGCTACAAGATCGTCCTCGGTAAAAATCGGCGCAAACTGCTGGGCCATCGTCGGCGCATCGCTTGGGCCGACAACAAAAGAGGAGATCGTTCCCGCGTTCCCGAAGATCGCATGCCGCACGTTCTCAGGAAGCTGATCGATGTACTGATGCGTCAAGTGCAGGCACAGCCGGTACTTCCGTGCCTCAGAAAGAATTTTGGCAAACGAGTCGGTCGCATAGTTCTGAAATTCGTCCACATAGAGGAAAAAGTCCTTGCGCTCATCCTCGGGAATGTTGACCCGCTCCATCGCCGTCGACTGGAGCCGGGTCACGATCATGCCTCCCAAAAGCGCACTGCTTTCCTCACCCAGACGCCCTTGCGAGAGGTTCACCAGCAGGATTTTCTGATTGTTCATGATATCGCCGAGATCAATGGTAGACGTGACCTGTCCGACGATGTTCCTGATCGTTGCAGACGAGAGGAACCGGCCGACTTTGTTCTGGATCGGCGCGACCGCCTCGGTCACAAGCCGTGAGTTCGTCGACATCGACGCGTACTCCTCGTTCCAGAACCGCAATAGCACCGGATCTTTGACCTGCTTGACGATGAATTTGCGGAAATTTTTGTCGACCAGAAGACGCTGAATGGCAAGTAGTGTCGTTCCCTGCACCTCAAGGATGGTCAGTATCGTATTATGAAGAAGGTACTCGAGCCGGGGCCCCCACGAGTACTCGAAGTGCTTTTTAAACACCTCAACGACCCCATCGGCGATCAGGTCGCGCTGTGCCATATCCTTAAGCTCGAGCATGTTAAAGCCAACCGGATACTCGGTATCGGACGGATCGAGATACACAACGTCCTCCACGCGCCGGGACGGGATGAAATTGAGCAAATCCTCCACCATCTCGCCGTGCGGGTCAACCACCCCGACCCCCTCACCCGCCAGGATGTCAGAGATCACCATATTCTTAAATACTGTTGTTTTGCCGGTACCCGTCTTTCCGAGCATATAAAAGTGCAATCTCCGGTCAGCACGCTTGATCCCAAACGAAATATGCCGTCCGCGGTAATCTGTTTCCGCAAATATTGTCGCATCCTGGACCGGAAGGTTCATCGGCGGTTCCGATTTCTTCGCCCGTGACCAGCTGATGTTCGGTGTTTCAACGGAAATATTGGGAAGATGGTACAGGGACGCGATCTCGGAGATATTGAGCACATCCACACTGTCAGAGCTCAGGAATCGTTTTTTGTACCGGTCGAATAGCATCGCCCCGTCCTGCGCGCCATCTGACGGCATAAACCCGTTCAAATTCGCCGTCGTAAACTGTTTGAACGACGCTGACGCGTCCCGTAACAGCTGATCAGCACGAGGACCGTCCGTCGCTTGCGCAACGATGCGGACACACACTTCGAACCCCACCTGTGCCATTTTCTCGGTGATCTGTCTCAACTCCTCTTCCTGTCCCGGTAGGAGTTTTACTATGGGTTTTTGGTCGACCTTCCCGTCATCGGAACTCGAGGGACCTATAAATAAACCGATTGCACCAACAATCAATCCAAATGCCGATCCCACAACCGACTTCCAGAATCCACCCTGAATCCGTGCAGGGTCCCTGCCCTCCTTAACCGCCTCGATGTACTCGCGGGCGAAGTCCTGCCAGTAGTTGTCGACGGGCCTGACCAACAGTTGGATCATGACCCGCTCGCCGGATTCGATATCAGATAAAGCGCTCGTTATAGCAGAAAGCGGGTCTACATCAAAATCACGGAACGTCTTGATCGGAAATATGAAGTCCCTCGAAAGCTCCACCTCCCCCGCCGCAATATACGTCTGAGCCTGATCCCCGGCGGTCCTGACCGGCTGATCGAGATAGTCGGGAACGATCGCAATCTCGGCGTTTGGATACTGCGCATAAATCTGCCCTTCCACAAACTTCACAAGATAACGGGGCACTACCGAGTAGAAGTTCACCCCCGTCTCCTTCATGGATACTATTTCAAATCCCAGAAAATCTGCTGAACGGCGACTATTCCTGACGATACCGTGCAGGGAAGCAAACATTTGTTCAGCGGCGGTCGGCGTTTTGTCGTTCATCCGGGGCACCGCGATATGCACGACAACAGGATCGCGGATTTCCTCATAGACCATTTCCTCGGGAGATTTCCGGGCAAAGAACAGCAGATAGACCAGAAACCCACAGCCGACAAGAAACATTACCGCAAGAAGCATTTCCATATACTCAGTATATATGCCCCCTTTTTAAAAGTCTATCCCGATTATGACGGTTATATCGCCGGTCGTGATAAACTCAGGACGTCCTTCCACAATCCTGATACTCTCAAACAACCCCGATATCCGTGACACCGTGTAGGCGTACTCATCCGCATCGGTAACATAAAGTACCGATTCCTGGGACCTCCCGGGGGCATTTTTAACCCTTATAACTTCGCCTCCCACATGCCTGATCCACCGCTCCACCCGGGAACCGAGACCATCAATGCTTGTGCCGTTGAATACCTCTATTCTCGCCTGTTCCCGCTCGATCCGTTCATCACGCTCGAGACCGGTCAGCACACTATCCAGCGCGCCCGTCGTGATCATATCGACATCTCCGCCCCGCTCGTCTACACCCCGAACGAGAAGGTCCGACGAAACGACAAGTGGGCTGATCGCATCGTCAGGAAGCTCCTGCACCGCACGGGCGAACGCATATACCCCCGAGGGTTCAACATTGCTTAGTATAGAAGGAATCATATCGCGCTGACGCCACACTGAAAACAGCGATACCCCCTGCAGGACATCGATGAAAAATGAGTTCCATTCCTGTGCCCACTGTGTATAGCTTCCCGTCTCATCCGCAAAAGAGGGGATGTCCGACACTCCCGCAACCGAGGCAAGCGCTTCAATCCTGGATCCTGGAACGATCAGATACCCATCGATCTGCAACGCGAAGAGCTCTTCAAGCTCATATACCGGGACCGCAATCGGCATCGAGGGAGTCTGCAGGTCTCCGATCACCATAATGTCACGAAGGGCTGCCTCAGACACCGGATAGGTCATCGTTATACCACGATATGAGGACAACAGTCGCATATGCACCATCGGATGGAGCGACAAGAGATTGAGTGCCTGACCGGGGCTGTAGCGCATAATCGTCACACTGTTAACCATCCATTTTTTCTCCTGCAAGTCCGCAGACGCGATCAACAGGGTAAACGGCATATCTTCATCGAAATGCACTTGTTTTTTACTTTCGGGAAGTCCTTCCTGGAGGCCGGTCGAAAACTCCATCTGCTCAAGTGATGCTTTCTGATCCATAACAAACCGGTACAGGAGCGCACCAATACCCAGCAAGATGACAAGCACCACGATGGCAAAAAGTGGTTTTCGGACCGAAAGCTTCGTTTTTGATCTGACAGACGATGTGCGTGTCCGTTTCGAACGTGCGACGGACGGTTTCCCCCTCGAGAGCTTGCGCACCTTGAGTCTCGACAGCCGCGGCATTTTGAAGTACCTCACAAGCCCATTATAGAAAATTTATTACCGGCCACAAAAACCACCCTCACCCGCCATGTTTCAAATATGATATCTTTATTCACACAAGAACCTCCTTTAATTAGCAAATCTCCATTGATGACCCCATCGATTAGTACAACAACACTCACCGCCACACCTCCCCGTTAATCCCCCACGTTCCAATTTGAACATTTTTTATACTCCGAAGTTTCACTTTAATAACAATGCATTCGAACAAGCCCATCACAAGGCCCACCTGTCGCTCCAACATATCCCCCAATCGCACCGCATCACCATTTCCAACGACCATCAATACATAGAATTATTTTACAGGATTTTCAATAGCAGATTATCCTCATCCCCTATTCCACACCCAAAATTCATCACGTCACCCACGTCGCAGACCAGCTCTCACCTCACCTTGGTTTCAATTCGTCCTAATTGTCCCGGCACACCCTACGGTAACACCGGACTTGAAACAACCGTTCTCTGCACATCATACTGATCACCGGCAGGAACTGCTTGGTTCAATTTTTCTTTAGTATACAGACCCATGTATACCCTTGGTGGTATATATGACACCCGCACGCACCTGAGCCTTATTGCGTGCTCGACCTCCCATGGGACACCGCCGTACTGTATATCCCCGACAATCGGAAAGCCAAGAGACTTCATCTGGACACGGATCTGGTGCATGCGTCCGGTAATGAGCCGGACTTCAACAACATAATATCCCTTCGAAACCTCCTTTTGAAGAGTAGCATAGCTTAATGCATACCGCGCGGTATCTGGGATCCCATGTGTATCGGTGCCTTGATGGAACTCAACAATCCGGCGGTCAGCAGATGATCTCCAGACATATCCTTCAATTTTTAACGCCCGACTGGACCTCAGACCCTTCTTTTGAAGATCAGATGCCGTACAGGGCCCTACAACCGCCCAGTAGTACTTCCATGCCTTCCGGGATACATCGGCACGCCCCGGAGCAATTCCTTCACTGCTGAACTGCCGTGAAAGTGCCGAAAGCGACCAATCGTGCTTTGCGACAAGCACCAGCCCTGAGACTTTTTTATCAAGCCGGTGCACAAGCCCCACTCGCTTAATAAGCGGCGTGCCGCTTTTCACAAAATATCCCGCAATCGCATTGGCAAGCGTTCCTGTCCGGTGGGCATATGCAGGATGGATAACCATGCCCGATGGCTTGTCGACAACGAGAACGTCGTCGTCCTCATGTATGATTTTCAGTGGAATCTCCGGTTGGGGCAGGACGGCACTTATTGTCCCCGTACTGCCAAATTCCGTAATCGCACGTGTATCCCGCATCTCCCCGGATACCGCATTAAAATGCTTCAAATCTACGGATATCACATCTCCAATATGAAGCTTCCGTGATCCTTTTCGAACCAGGACTCCGTTTATCTCAACCGCGCCATCGTGTACCAGCCTCCCGATCCACGTCCGCGACCACTGGGGATAGAGAAGCGCTAAGGCCTTGTCCAGCCGTCCGATGAAGCGGACGTCGGTAACCGCTACCGTTTGTTTGTGTCGTCCGCTCTTTTTTTTCAAGCCTTACAACATTTGAACACATATTCGATCACCGGGAATACACCGGACTGATACAGAATACCACGATATGGTCCCGCCTATCCCTGGGTTTCCACCGGGCTGTCGGTGGGATCCTGCCTGCGCGATCGTTGCGAAATTCTGTTTTTTAACAATCCCAGCGTCCCCGACCACTCCTTCGAGAAGTCTTTATACGACATGAAGTATCTCCTGCCCTCCCGTTTGGCACCCCCGTTCCTCACACCCTCCTGACCGGAACCCCTCGGTACGCGTGCAAATCTCCGCCACCCCACGGACGGCACCGCCGTCGGACGAAGCGGTTCTACCCCGCCCGACACCCCATCCGTGCCGTT
>JAQVGB010000011.1 GCA_028696915.1 Candidatus Dojkabacteria bacterium
CGACAAACAGCAGCTCCTTTGAGGACATACGTATCTCAAGCGGAAGCATCAGTGTCTGCGATTCGATACCGCGGTCTTCGTAATCGCGAAGTAATTTTTCAAAACGGATCCGTTCTGCCGCCGCGTGTTGATCGATAATAAGAATTGCGTCATTAAGCTGTGCGATGACATACCGGTTGAGATACTGGCGGGCACTGACAACCGTGTCAGGATCGATTTCCGGCGATTTCGAAGATTCCTGCGGTAAAACTCCCGTCCCACCCTCCTGCGAAGCATCGCTCAGGATCAGTTTTGAAAACGAAAGGCTTTCCTCGACAGTATGGGGATTAACCGGTCGGGAGATTGCATGCGTGCTTTCCCGGAACGACTGGGTGGTGGACCTATTTTCAAATGAATCGGACAGCGTGTGCTCTCTACCGCCCTCGTTGGAAATATCCTCCCCCGCGCCTCCCCGCCTGAGCCGGTGCGGCTCCTCTGAAGACAATGACTCACGCACATTGTCCTCGTAGGCTTTCCGGACGGCAGACTCCACCGCCGAATACACTCTGTACGGATTAGCGAACCTGACCTCCATTTTTCGGGGGTGGACGTTCACATCGACTTGATCGTGAGAAATGTTTAATGAAATTAAGAACGGGACACGCATCCCTTCAGGAATGAACCGGGCAGATCCCATCATGACAGCCTTCGCAATCCCGTTATCCCACACCGGCCGACCGTTGACAAACACATATCGCTCCGATACCCGCGGCGCCTTGTGTGAGGGATGGCCGACCATTCCTCCGACCACAATTCCTTCACCATCATAGAAAACTTCGACAAACTCAATCCCCGGCAGAAGCTCGAACACGCGCTGAGGGTGAAGCGAGCCGCCAAGCGTTCCCGCGATCGACGGCAGTGTATGCACGATGCGCCCGTCAGATTCAAGCGTCCAATGAATTTCCGGGTGCATCAACGCAAGCGGTACGAACACATCGATGATTTTTCGGTACTCGGTTTTGGGCTGTTTCAAAAATTTCTTACGTGCAGGAACGGCATGAAACAGGTCCTCGACCCGAATCGTCGTACCGGTGTCACGAGATGCCATTTTTACCGGCGCGATCTCCCCACCAGTAACAACCATCATCTGTGCGGTTGACGATGCTTCCGTTTTTGTCAGAATTGAAAGCTTCGAAATAGCGGCCACCGAAGCAAGTGCCTCCCCCCTGAACCCCAGCGTTTCAATATGTGAAAGGTCATCTACCGAGTTAATCTTCGATGTGCTGTGCGGCTGGACCGCATTTTCCAGATCGTCCGGCTCGATCCCCGACCCATTGTCCGAAACCTCAATATGTTCTATTCCACCCTGCCCGACTTTGACCGAAATCTTGTCCGAACCAGCGTCAATCGCATTCTCAAGTAGTTCCTTGAGCACAGATGCCGGCCGCTCGACAACTTCTCCGGCGGCAATGTGATTAATCAGTTCTTTGGAAAGGGTGATGATTTTTCCCATCAGTTTCTTCATTTTAATGAAGATCAGCGATCACTGCAATGCCACAGGGAAGGGGAAGACTACGTGTACGGGTAAATCTAGTCCTAAACATAAGCATAAGCCTTGCCCTAACACTTTCCCTAAGCCTTCGTCGTACATATTCTATGGTACAATAATCCGGTTATGAGCCTGTTTTCATTAAAAGCACCCTATAAGCCCTCACCCGCGCAGGAAACAGCAATTGCGGAGTTAACCCAAACCATCGAAAAGGGCTCAAATGACACGACACTGCTCGGGGTGACAGGAAGCGGTAAAACATTCGTCATGGCAAATGTGATCGCCCTGACAGAACGGCCTACCCTGATCCTTTCCCACAATAAAACACTCGCCGCACAGCTCTACGAGGAATATAGCGACTTTTTCCCGGATAACGCAGTCAAGTATTTCGTGTCCTACTACGACTACTATCAGCCGGAGGCCTACGTCCCATCCAAGGACTTGTACATCGAAAAAGAGTCCGACGTGAACCGCGAGATCGAACGCTACCGCCTGTCCGCTATGAATTCGGTCCTCAGACGCCGTGATGTCATCGTCGTCGCATCGGTTTCCTGTATTTACAACATCGGCAAGCCCGATGACTATCAGAACTTGAGCGAAGTGCTCAACCTTAATCAGCAGATTAATCTGCCAGAGGTGCTCAGACAGCTCGCCGTCCTCCAGTACGAGCGCGGAGATTACGAGTTCATGCCCGGATCGTTCCGGTTGCGGGGCGATATTCTGGAAATTTTCCCTCCCTACGATGATTACGCGGTCAGGGTTGAATTGTTCGGAGAAACCGTTGAACGGATCTCCCGATTCGATCCCTTGACCGGTACAACCATCGATCAGAGTGATGGTGTTGAGATTTTCCCGGCAAAAAACTTCGCCGTGTCTCCTGAAGTCATCGCACCGGTGGCCGCAGAAATCAGAAAGGACCTCGCCGAAAGACTGGCCGAACTTAAAAAACAGAACAAACTACTCGAAGCACAGCGTCTCGAACAGAGGACCCAGTATGATCTTGAAATGCTTGAGCAAACAGGTTTTTGCGCGGGCATCGAAAACTACTCGCGCTACTTCGACGGACGCAAGCCGGGCGAACCGTCCTATACGCTTCTTGACTACTTTCCGGATGACTTTCTCATGATTATCGACGAGTCACATATGACCATCCCACAGGTCGGAGGGATGTACGAAGGGGACCGGTCCCGCAAGCAGACCCTCGTGGACTTCGGGTTCAGGCTTCCTTCAGCACTCGACAACCGTCCGCTGAACTTCAAAGAATTCGAGTCTAAACTCAATCAAACGGTCTATACCTCCGCGACACCGGCACAGTGGGAACTCGATAGAAGTGCAAAAGAAATTGTGGAGCTTGTCGTGCGTCCTACCGGCTTACTGGATCCGACGGTCGAGGTCAGAAAGACAGAACACCAGATCGACGACGTTATTTCGGAGGTACAAGCAAATACTGGTCGCAAACAACG
Source organism: Candidatus Dojkabacteria bacterium (assembly GCA_028696915.1). Taxonomy (GTDB): domain Bacteria; phylum Patescibacteriota; class Dojkabacteria; order SC72; family JAFGCJ01; genus JAQVGB01. Next base: position 2,992 of record JAQVGB010000011.1, read on the forward strand.
AACGCTCATCACTACGCTGACAAAGCGCATGGCGGAAGACTTGACGTCCTATCTGAAGGATATGGGGATCAAAGTGCAGTATCTCCACTCTGACATCGATACCGTCGAGCGGATCGATATTCTCCGCGATCTGCGGCTTGGGGTCTATGATGTCGTCGTCGGTATTAACCTTCTACGGGAGGGTATCGATCTGCCGGAAGTATCACTGGTGATTATTCTGGATGCCGATAAAGAAGGCTTTTTGAGAGCAGAGCGCAGTCTTATCCAGACCATGGGACGGGCCGCACGCCATGCTGATAGCAGAGTCATCATGTATGGCGACAAAATGACCGACTCCATGAAAAAAGCGATCTCGGAAACCGGCCGGCGTCGCTCCATCCAGCAGGCATACAATAAAAAGCACGGGATCACCCCAAAAACCATCGAGAAAAAAATCAGGAAAGCCTGGAAAGCTGAAAGTGACAAAGATGCAATGTCAAGGGCCGAGATCCGGAAACTCAGCACCGACGACATAAAGCGCAACATCAAACTGCTCGAGGGGAAAATGTATCTCGCCGCACAAAACCTCGATTATGAACAGGCCGCTGAGCTACGTGATCAGATCAAACTACTTAAACAACATCTTCCGTCGTAGTGTGGACGTCATGACAGGAATGTTCTCCTAGAAACGGGTACGAATCTAACAAAACACTTCCCACACAGCCCCCCACATATTACAATGAGTTCATGCGTATGCCCAAAGCAATTGGTGTAATCAGTCTATTCCTGTCTGTCCTTGCGCTATTTTCTTTTGTGCTATCTCGCAATTCCACACAGACATCCGCTCAATCGGTCATCTTCAGCGATAGTTTCGATGCCAACTATTCGGCACCGGAATGGACAGAGTTCCTCAACTATCAACGGTTGAATCCTGATCAATGGTACTGGGAAAATGGTGCCGTTCATTTCGACCCCGAACGCGGTAGCACTATCGCGGAAGACGGATTATTCATGCTGAGAAACCAAAACTGGACCGACTACACCGTCGAAGCTGATGTAACCGGAAGTAACGCGGGACTCTGGTTTCGCGGAACCTACCAGGAATCGGCCATTTCCGGCCAGCACATCACCGGCTACTATCTTATGATGCGCGAGAACATGCTCAAGCTCTGGGAAATCCAAACTGCTGATAACTGCAAGTTCTCCTGCCACAATCCCAATGAGCTGTATGATTTCGCAAATCCTCAACTGATCGAAGAGGTGGCGTTTTCTACCGATGGTCGCACCAGACGGCTGAAGGTGGAGCTTCGCGGAAGTAACATCAAATGCTATGTCGACGGACAGCTTTATATCGATGAAATGGACACCGATTTCACGTCCGGAACCATTGGATTCAAGGCATACAAATATGCTTCATCTTTTGACAATGTCGTTGTTACTGGTACAGCGGTCAATGACACGACTCCACCGGTGTGTGCTCCACTTTTTGATAAACCCATCAAAGCGTTTGAAGGAGTGCATATCCACGTCAAAGGGTCCCTCTCCTACGATACCGAAAGCAGTATTACCGAAGGTTCCTGGACGGTTACAAACACATCCGGTGCAGTGGTGTCGACACTCAACACCATGGACGGGTACATCAACGATCTTCCCGCCGGCGGCTACCGGGCGACACTGCATCTGAAGAACAATGCTGGCTTGACCACGGAATGCAGTACACAATTAAGCGTCTATTCGACAGACGGCTTCACCGGCACGGTGCACGCTGAAGTCGTGGACGATTATGTGATCCCCAGTTACGACGGCCCGCTCTACGCGGACAATAATCCTAAAAGGGCCGTCATCGTATCGTGGCCCGGAAAAGAGAAACGCTTTATCTTCTGGCACGAGTCAGCTTATGAGCCACACTGGGAATTTCCCAACGGGTCCGGCATGAAATATCAGTTCTTCGAGGGAGCAAACAGTTCCGGCGAGCTTCTGAACAAATACGGACGCATGGACGAGAACAGCTTCCCGGAAATTATCCATAACGATGACAAGCTCGCGATCGTCAAATGGTGGTATTACGACATGAATATGGATTCAGGAGAACGGGTGGCATACGCGGAAGAATACTTTTACTTTTTTCCCAATGGGCTGATCCTTCGCGAGATGGAGCTTAAGTGGGGTCTTTCGTTTGAGCCAATGGAGATGATCCTCATGAACCCCGTCGCGAATCACTGGTGGGATAGTGTAGAAAAAGTCGGTGACCGGTACGCCATGAGCACGCTCTACGATATCGCTACCGGTGCAGTCAGGGAAAACTGGGGCATTCCAACGGATAATCTGAACCGGGCTCAGTGCGGAGCGGACGGTGTCGATATTGAGACGATGGAGGCTTCAAATGGCACCGTGCTTCGTTCACACATTCGTAATTATGAAGATCCTTTTATCGTATACGGAGACGCAGGATACATTTATAACCCTGATATCAAGGACCTCTGCAGTTGGCTCTATCCTCACTTTGTTCACGGAACAATCGGATGGCTTAACAGTGAATGGAAAAAAGCGACAGAAGATGAACTGAGGACCTACCCGACATGCACACCACTGCAGGGCGTGAACCACCCGGGCAACGGTCCGTATTACTGGCTGATCGGCGCATCTGACGAATCGACACAGGCACTCGGGGAAATCGGTCGTGCGTGGCTCGAACATCCCTATCTCGTTCCATGCTCGGCGGGAGAATGCACACTCACCGAACCGCCCACCGCACCCGAGGCTCCGTCAGGAGATACCTGGACATACAACTCATCACGATCCCTCTGTGAGAAATCAACCGGCGACCGATCGACATGCAAAACAATCAATTCACTCTCGCTCAATCCGGGATGGAACTTTATTGCACTTCCGGAGGATATTGATGAAACGACGACCATCTGGCTTCACAATCAGTCACGGGCGGCGGGCACGGTCATCGACAAGGCCTCCGTCTGGACAGACAGGAACCTCTATGCCGGTACAACATATCAGGGTAATAACGTCTTCGGGAACGCACCAGAGCTTTCTGCGGGAACTCCGGTCTTTTGTCATGTCGATAAAGAGACACAATTGCAGACATTTCCGTATCCATCGGGCACATCGACAACGACGCTGGTGTGGAAAAATGGCTGGAATGCTGTATCACTCCGGTCCGACCATATCGGTTCGGGCTCAGGATCAGATGTGTTCCTGTCTGAGACACTACCGGAGCTTGCAGAAGGAATTGCATTCACCAAAGCGTCGATTTCACACTATGCAGCAGACCGCCAGCAGTGGGTGACCCAGGTGATTGACGGCGGGCAGTTGTTTGGAACACCATTCAAAGTGATGCCGGATTCAGCATACTTCGTATTTCTTGGATCGACAGAATAACAGTATTCGGAGACTGCTTTTCATGCTCCACACATGTCTTTCAGTGTTCTGCCGACACCCTCGGACGCCCGCATCCTGTGATACAATACGTGGTGTTAAAAGTTCTTTATGCGGGATCGTCTAATGGTAGGACACCGGCCTTTGAAGCCGTGAATTCAGGTTCGAATCCTGGTCCCGCAACCAATTTTTGATAATTTCCCAATCCCGTGTAAGTATTGATAATAAAGGATAAGTAAGACTTAGTCTGGTTCGAGTGACAATTTCCCTCATGTCTGTAAACTAAGCGATTACCTTGTTAGACAAGCTTTTGAAGCGGTTCGAATCCAACTCACTACTCAACCTGTACAGAGTATATGGTTGACCATATAAATATGGTTCGAGCCATAAAAAATCAACCTTTTATTCTTCAAGTTATAGTTCGAGCAAAGAATTGCCTATTTGTCGGTATTTTCCTCTGATTTGATGAAGTCCTTTAACCAAATATCATACTTATCACCATATTGCTCCTTTTTCTTGTGATAAAAATTTTGAATAACTCTACCAAAATTTAACAAACGAAATGCAATTAATTTAACCTCTGTTTCAGTGAGCTTACGTTTATAACGTTTTTCAAAAATTCTACGTACTGAACTTAAATATGCTTCTGAGATATCCGTCATATAGCTTGAAATAATAATTTATACATGTTATACTAGCACTAGTACATGAAAACTATATCAAAATATATATACAATTTAAGAAATATGTCTGAAATAGAGGACTTTGTTGAAAGTCTTTTTACACCAGACGAAATAGATGAATTTGAAACAAGGATAAAGATAGTTAAACTTTTATTGGCTGGAAAACCACAGAGAGATATTGCAGAAGAACTGAATGTAGGGATTGCGACTGTAAGCAGAGGTGCAAGTGAACTAAAAAGAAAACATTTTAAATTTCTTTCTAAAAAGCAATGAAAAAACAACTGAATAAATCAAATTTTATTCCTTGGCGATACTCTTAATAATTAAGAGGAGTTTTTCATTGTCTTTACTTATTCTCCAGTAATAACTGTATTGCAATTAAAAACTCTCCACCTTTGAGTGGATAGTTCAATTGGTTAGAACTTCTGTCTCCAAAACAGAAAATATCGGTTCAAGTCCGATTCCGCTCACCATATGTTTTATTTAACAGATATGAAAAGTAGTAACTTAACCAAAATTAAAGAATACTTACAGTCAAGATTGTTCAAACCATCTTTATTTGAAGTTGATGGGTTACTTAAACATATCCAAACAAAAAGGGAATTACGTATTCTTTATGGCGAAACTTATGATTTATTTGGATTAACAATCGATTCTATCAAAAATTATTTTCTCCTCGAGTATCTTACTAGGCTTCTAAAAGAGGAAGATATTAGCGTTGAAGCAGTTTTATTAATTGGTGATGTTGCCAGTATAAGAAACATTAATGTTGATGATAAAAATGCTGTTTTAAAACAAATTGAAAGAAACCTCAAGATTATAAATAAAATTGTAAATAAGTATCATCTTTCATTTAAGGTCAAAAAGATGAGTTCTATCTTTAAAACTCAACAATTCATTACAAACTTCCAAAAAGTTCAACAATTTTATGAACAAAGTAACGTAATGAAAGATCTGCTAGAAGAAACAGTTTTAAAGAATCGAGTAAAGCAAGAACTCGCTGTTGGATTTAAGTATTCTTTAGAAGAAGTAGCTATTATTTCGAATTTCGATTTAAAGATAGGCCCTCCTAGAGAAATTAAATATGACAAAGCATCACAAATTTTTACTGGTCAAAAACCCTTGGGAATTTATGTAAATCCCACCTATCCTTTGGGTTTTAATTATGATTATTTCATTAACCATCCCGAAATTGATGAATTTGGAGTTACACCATATAAAGCGGGTAGTAATAGACTGCAAGCGAACAGAATAATACTCGGGCAGACATCAAGAGAACAAATTAAAGAGTTAATTACGAAATCATTCATACCAAAATTTGAAGATTTACCTAATCCGATAAACGATATTTATCAAATCTCAGTATTATCAAAAGCAGTACGAGAAGGAAAAACACTTTCACTAAGAAGAGATACGGTATTATCAAAAGATATTATATATAACCTATTTATTGATGAATTTAATGAGTACTTTAAATAAAATCAATAATATTACAATCGAAGAAGAGCACAAAAATAAGTTAAACATCAAAAATCAAATTGATGAGAATAACTTATCATTGGTAGATGGACAAAGTCTAAAGGACATATCCAGAATTGCTAAATATATGAACGGAGTGCATGAATATATTGACAGAGGAATTATATATGCACATCTTGATTTTGAACCAATAACCACCGCTATAGCCAATAAACAGCCCTTTACGATAGTATCAGGAAAAAATCCATCAAGTAGCTTACATTTAGGGCATTTAGCTACATTTAGAATGTTACTGAAGTTTCAAGAGCTTGGAGGAGAGATAGTTATTCCTCTAACTAGTGACGAATCCTATATCGATGGGAAAGTAAAGAATATCAAGGAAGCTGAAAATATTGCTTATAAAATTATTGCTCCTCAAATTCTTGCCATGGGTTTCGATCCCCAAAAGACAAAAATCCTATTTCATACTCAATATGCTGATTTATATCGGATATCTTCAACATTCGGTCAGTACATTTCTATAAATCAGTTAAGTTCTGCTTTTGGAATAAACCCATCCAGTACAGCTTCTCAAGTATTCTATAGGGGTGCAGTACAATTATCTACAATATTGCTTCCACAATTACTTGAGTTTGGTGGAAATAAAAACGTGCTAGTTCCTGTTTCGGTTGATCAACATCCATATATTCTTTTAGCAAGGGATGTGGCAAAAAAAATCGGTATGATACCCCCTTCAGAAGTAGTAATCCCTTTTTTACAGAGTCATAAGGATCCTTTAATAAAAATGTCTAGTTCAAAACCAGATACATGTATCTATCTGACAGATACACCTGATATTGTTAAAAATAAGCTAAATAAAGCATATACTGGTTCAGTATCCACACTAGATGGACATAAAAGATTAGGAGCTATCCCAGAAATCGATTCGTGTTTCCAAATTATTCGTTACCATCACGATTCAATTGATTATATAAACCAGATTTACAGCGATTATAAAAATGGAAGTCTGAAATCATCAGATTTAAAAGAAATAACTATTAAATTTGTAAACGATATGTTAAAAGGGATTCAAGAGCGAGCAAAAAATGTTTCAGATAAAGAAATACAAGAAGTTACACTAAAAATGAAAATCAATTCAATCTAAAAAAATTCATTTATCTAGAAACTTTTTGATAATCAAAAAACCGATATAAAAAAAATCCAAAGAATTATACCAAAACACCCAAAATTCCTAAACCCAGAATTCCTGTAATATTTAGCTCCTTTACCTCTCCTATAATACATGTTTATCCTTTACTAACAAGTTAAATGAGGGTTCGAGCAATGCCAACTCCCCCTCAATAAAAAACTTTGAATATTTCGTTTTTGAAAAAACTTTTTTACGCAAATGACGCATGATTTGACCATTCATTCTTAAATAAAACTATGAATTATGCTGTTATTACTGTATTTATACATCGATAGCTGTTATGTTATAAAGTAATCATTACATGAAAAAAGTTTTTGGTTAAAAAACATAATCCAGTTGAAAGATAACGTTGGTATTCGTATACTTGTGAATGGGTATTTGGCAAAATGGTTCTTGAGTTTGTCCAACTCCCTCAATTGTTCGACAGGCTCACCATTGGCACCTTGGTGAAAAGGAACGCTCGCGTGATCTCCACAATATCTCCCCTGTCCAAAAGTTTCTGTACACGAGCTTTATTTTCTTCGGACAGACGGTTATGGATATTACTTTGACATGATAATTTTGGCATCTCTGTTTGTACCGTCATATCACAATCATATTCACCACATTGCCATTCCATCCAGTAAACTTCACTTTACTTTTTTTCGGTCCTGACCCATTATTAATGAATGCACCACGTTGCCATCATGAAAAAATCGTGGCATCTCCTGCCAAAGATCCAATCCGGCGAGAAAACGGTTGAAACACGCTGGTATCGGACGAAACGGTGTCCATGGGACAAAATTCGCAAAGGGGACACTATTTTCTTTAAGGATTCCGGTGAACCCGTCACCTTGAAATCGCATGCCTGCTCAGTCGAATACATGACCCCACAAACTGAAGCACAACGTATTGCAATCATGAAATCAGTCATTCGGCAGGACCTCTGCTGCTCCCATATCCCCGAAGACGTCCGCACGTACATCAGCAATAAACGCTACTGCATCATTATCCACCTGACCGAACCTCAACCGGTTCGCCCTTTTCATATTGACAAAACGGGCTTTGGAGCACAAAGCGCATGGCTGTGCCTCGACGATATCCGGAGGATAAAAAGGAAGTCCGTCCGTCATCCCCATACACAATGAGTTGGCGGGACTAGGCATTTTTTGATATAGTTACTTCGAAATTATGAGCACGCCATCCGACACCCACATTTCAGAAGATGAAGTCAGGCATATCGCCGACCTTGCCTGTATCGAGCTGACCGAGAAAGAAGTCAAAAAGTTTCAGGACGAACTGTCCCGTATTCTTGACTACATTCATAAAATAAACGAAATCGAGAGCAAGGATATCCCCGTAACGTCCCACGTCCAGCTCAAAAACGTCTTCAGGGACGATACTGTCCAGCCAAGCCTGCCCCAGGAAAAAGCCACCGCCGCCCGAGCGAAACGTGCAAAGGACGGATATTTCGTTATCAACTCCGTACTTGATAAAACAGTTTCTCCATGAAAGAACTCTACGATCTGACCGTCAAAGATGCTTCAAAGATGCTGACAGCCGGAGAGATCACGGCACGGGAACTTGTCGACGCATGTCTGGACCGGATTTCTGAAATGGAACCAGCAATCAATGCATTCATCACCATCTGTGCCAAGCAGGCGCGAGAGCACGCCATTCAGGTAGATCAGCGCCGTGCCCAAGGGAAGACACTCCATCCGCTTGCCGGAATTCCATATTCGCTCAAAGACGTCTATGTAACAGAGGGAATTCAAACGACCGCCGGCTCAAAGATACTCGAGGGCTATGTCCCCCCGTACGACGCGACGGTGTTCAAACGGCTTAAAGACGCTGACTGCATTCTTATCGGCAAAACAAACTGCGATCCCTACGGATTTGGGTCATCGACAGAACACTCCGCATTTGGTGTCACCAAAAATCCGGTCGACACGTCCCGGGTCCCGGGTGGATCGAGCGGCGGGTCTGGAGCTGCTGTCCAGTATGGCGGCGGACTATTTTCAATTGGAGAAGATACCGGCGGATCGATCAGGTGCCCGGCATCATTTTGCGGAGTAGTCGGTCTTAAACCGACATACGGCAGAGTGTCCCGATATGGATCCATCGCCTACGCTTCATCCTATGACAGCGTCGGACCGATCACCAAAACCGTAGAAGACGCGGCGCTCGTCATGAGCGTTATCGCCGGCACCGACCCGAACGATGCAACAACTCCTGACCAGCCCGTCCCCAATTATCAAAAAACGATTTCAGACCCTATCAACGGAAGGACCGTCGGCATTCCAAAAGAGTACTTCGGTGAGGGTGTTTCAAAAGATGTACTGGATGTCCTTGAATCCGCAAAGGAGCGCTTGCAGAAACTCGGCTGTACCCTCAAAGAAATGTCCCTTCCCTATACCGAATACGCGATTGCCACCTACTATATCATAGGTCTTTCTGAAGCAAGCTCGAACCTTGCTCGCTACGACGGAGTGCGGTTTGGTCTTGAGTCAGACCCCGCCCCGTGGAAAGAGTATTACACCAAGGTCAGAGGTGAAGGCTTCAGCGATGAGGAAAAACGGCGGATCATGATCGGGACATTTACGCTATCATCCGGGTATCAGGACCAGTACTACAAACGGGCACAAGAGGTCCGTCAACTGCTTCGACAGGATTTCGAACGGGCATTCCGGGAGGTCGATGTTATCATCACCCCCACCATGCCGATGACCGCCTTTAAAATAGGCGACAAAACAGACGATCCGCTTCAGATGTGGCTCGCGGACGCATTCACGGTTTCGATCAATCCGGTCGGGATTCCCGCGCTCTCCGTTCCTGCAGGAAATACGCCGGAGGGACTTCCGGTGGGAATGCAGATCATCGCGCCCCATTTCAAGGAAGAACTCCTTTTTAACTTCGGTCATCAATTTCAGACAGCATGAACTTCGAACCGGTCATTGGGCTTGAAATTCACGTCCAGACAAAGACAAAATCAAAAATGTTCTGCGGATGCTCGACCGATTATTTTGGATCAGCGCCGAACACCCATACCTGCCCGGTCTGTCTCGGGCTTCCCGGCTCCCTTCCCGTTCCAAACCGCAGTGCAATCGATATAGCACTCAAAGTTGCGCTCGCGCTCGACTGCACAATCAATACCGAGAGCAAATTCGACCGGAAAAACTACTTCTACCCGGACCTTCCCAAGGGATACCAGATCTCACAGTATGACCAGCCAATCGGAGAACATGGCAGTATCCGCTTCGATGTCGGCACAGAGACCGTCACCGCAGGGATCACCCGGGTCCACCAGGAAGAAGATACCGGAAAGTCGATCCATGCAAACGGTGAGACGCTACTCGATTACAACAAGTCCGGCATGCCGCTCGTCGAAATCGTGACCGAGCCGGACCTTCATTCTGCGGCCGAAGTGGTCGCACTGGCAAAACGGTTGCGGCAGATTCTCAGGTATCTGGATGCATCGGATGCGGATATGGAAAAAGGCCAAATGCGTATTGAACCGAATATTTCGCTCCGCAAGAAAGGGTCCTCCGGACTCCCAGACTACAAAGTCGAAGTTAAAAATATCGGCTCGATCTCGGTGCTTGAGAAGGTCATCACCAAAGAAATTGCCCGACAGGCCGCTCTTCTTGAGACAGGGGAGACTCCCCGACAGGAAACGAGAGGACTGGTCGATATGACCGGCAAAACAGTAACCCAACGAGTGAAAGAAACCGCCAACGACTATCGGTACTTTCCCGAGCCCGATATACCGCCGATGATGTTCGATCCTACAAAAATTGACGAAACCCGTACGTCCCTCCCTGAACGTCCACAGGATAAAAAAGACAGATACCGGTCAGAACTTGGACTTGAGGGCGATATCGCAGAGACGATTATTGCTGACCATCAAACGGCCCGTTTTTTTGAATCGGCAGTTTCTTCCGAAAAGAACCCCACGGTTATTACCGAAATCGCCAAATGGTACGTGGGGGAATTCATGAAGTTAAAAAAAGAACACTCAACGGAGAAGGTAAAACCCGAAATCCTTCGCGAACTTGTACACTTACTTGAGAAGAAAATAATTACCCGTACGGTCGCTAAAGATGTTCTCGCCCGGTCGTTTGTCACCGGTCAATCGCCAGCAAAGATTGTCGAAATTGACGGACTTGCCGTTGCTTCAGAAGGGACACAACTGGATGAGGCGATTGAAAAAGTTATCAAGGATAATCCAAAGGCCGTTGAAGATGTCAAGAAAAATCCTAACGCGGTCATGTTCCTTGTCGGACAGGTCATGAAAGAAACGAAGGGACAGGCGGATGCCGCGTCCGTACGCGAACTTCTCGAAAGAAAACTTTCAGGTCAGTCATAGAACAAAGCGCCGATCACCAGCACATAGGTCGAATATCCGGGATACTCCGTTAATATCCATAAGCCTTGTGTTATACTTGTTGTGGAAGATAAGCGGTGTGACCCGTCATCCGGTTTTGACCGCCCCTAAACTATCATGTTCCTATTCATGAAATACTCAATCATGGGCGACGATATGCAGGCCCTCATTATTTCTCTGTCGTCAGGGGAAATGGTCTTGTCCGAGGCGGGAGCAATGATGTATATGCGCGGTGGAATAGCGATCGATGCACACCTGAAAGGCGGATTGATCGGCGGACTGAAACGCGCGCTGACACGGGAAAGCCTCTTTCTGGTCACCTACACCGCAAGCGCTGATGGAGCAGAACTTGGCCTTGCCGCGCCGACACCCGGTCACATGAAGCAGGTTTCATTACAGAACTCAACCCTGATCTGCCAGCGGGATGCATTCCTGTGTGCAACAGGGCAGATTGAGACCGACGTGACATTCACCAAACGCCTCGGCTTCGGTTTTTTTGGTGGGGAAGGATTTATTTTGCAAAAGATCTCCGGGACAGGAGAAGTATTCCTCCACGCGGGAGGCAACTTCGTAGAGAAAGAGCTTTCAGCCAACGAAACGATCGATATTGATACCGGATGCCTCGTCGCCATGGATGACAGTGTTGACTACGATATTCGGAGTATCGGAAATATCAAGACAAGCCTCTTTGCAGGAGAAGGACTATTCGTCGCTCATCTGACCGGCCCCGGGAAAGTTCTTATCCAGACACTTCCCTTCGCCCGCATGGCAGAAAAGATCGCAAGCGCGGTCGGCTCAACCCAGGGTGAGAGCCGCGGAGTCGCAGGAATTGGTGGCAATATTGTCAAAGGAATTCTCAGCGGCTCGTAGAGAGCGCATTTCTGGTGATCACACCGAAGTGAAATATTCCTAGAATATTACTCCAGTTAAACTTCACAGCAAGAATTACTTTTACTATCACATTTCTCTGGGTGGTTGACCACGGGCATTGCACTGGACTATGCTGAATCCGAAACACAACCCATCTGCTCAACACCCGTCTATGACCGATTACTCCACTCAAAACGTGGCTGTGCAGGCTATTGTCGAGTCGTATCTTAAGAAACTTGACTGGCAGGTACAAAAAGATGCCAACATCCACTACTCCTTCCCAGGCTATATGGAGCATATCGCGGAAGAGGTGACAAAGCATTATGTCATCAGTTCGCTCGTTCCCCAAAAGGCCGCAAAAGCACACAACGAGGGTGACATCTATATTCATGATCTTGGAAAGCATATCGTGCCCTACTGCGCAGGCTGGGATCTGCGGAAACTACTCATGGAGGGATTCACCGGAATTCCCGACAAGTGCTCAGCCGGACCCGCCCGCCACCTGCAGACAGCGCTCGATCATGCGTCCCGCTTCATTTTGATCGTCTGTAACGAATGGTCAGGCGCACAGGCATTTTCTTCTCTGGACACATTCATGGCGCCCTTTATTTACTATGATAATTTGAACTACAAAGAAATTAAAAGTTCCATTCAAAGCTTTATCTACAATCTCGGGATAAATACCCGCTACGGTGGGCAGATCCCGTTCTCAAACATCACGCTCGATTGGACCGTCCCAAACGATCTAAAAGACGATCCGGTTATTATCGGCGGCACTCCCCAAAAGAAAACGTATCAAGAGTTCCAGCGTGAGATGGACCTTTTTAATAAAGCGCTCATTGAAGTTTTCCTCGAGGGTGATGCCGCAGGACAACCGTTTTCGTTTCCCATGCCAACCTACAACATTACGAAGGACTTCGACTGGGAGTGTCCAAATGCCAATTTGCTATTCGAGATGACCGCAAAGTACGGTAATCCGTACTTCCAGAACTTTGTGAGCTCTGACCTCGATCCATCCGATGTACGAGCGATGTGTTGTCGTCTGCGTATGGACATGACGCAACTCGTTAAGAAAACGGGGGGACGGTGGGCAAGCGGCGCATCGACCGGTTCCATCTGTGTGGTTGATGTAAACCTTCCAAGGATCGGATATTTATCAAAAGGCGACGAGAAATACTTCTTTAAACGGCTTGATGACATGCTTGATTTGTGCAGGGATGTACTCGAGCACAAACGGAAACTGATTAGCGATAATATGCACAATGGACTACTCCCGTACACGAAACGCTATCTTGGCACCTTCGACCGGCACTTCTCCACAATCGGTGTGCTCGGCATGAACGAAGCTCTTCTCAATATGTGGAATATCACGACTGCAGACCCGAAAGGCGTAGAATTCACAAAGAAAACCATCAACCACATTCAAGACCGCCTTGTCCAGTTCCAAAAGGAAACAGGGAATTTGTATAACATGGAAGCAACTCCAAATGAAAGTGCAACGTACCGGCAAGCAAAGCTCGACAAGGAACGCTTTCCCGATATCATCACCGCTGGAAACGGCGATCCCTACTACACCAATTCTACACAGCTTCCCGTCAATCACACCGACGATATGTTTGAAGCACTCGATCTGCAGGATGAAATCCAGTCACTCTACACCGGAGGAACCGTCTTCCACGTTTTCCTCGGCGAGCGGTTGGTGTCTGCCACCGAATGCAAGGAATTGGTCCAAAAAATTGTGAACAACTACCGGCTTCCGTATTTTTCGATCACGCCGACATTTTCGGTTTGCCCTTCACACGGCTACATAGCCGGAGAAGCACAAACCTGCCCGCACACCGATACCAAGGGTAACCAATGTGCAGAAACACCGCTTGTATACTCCCGGGTCGTCGGCTACTACCGCCCTGTCCAGCAATGGAATAAAGGGAAAAAACAAGAATACAAGGAACGCAAGGAATTCTGCTACTCGTCAAAATCCCGCCGCTAATCCGAACTAATATGTATCGCCTGCCTTATGGGGTCGCTTAAAATTCGAAAAAGAAACGGAAGGATCGTAGATTTTACCAAGACAAAAATCACGATCGCGATCAGCAAGGCAATGGACGCCGTCGGACAAACCTCACTTCCAAAGGCCGAACGAATCACCGAGGACGTCGTCGCCGACATAAAAAAAGAGTACTTCAGCAAAAAAGTCACTCCCTCGGTCGAAAACGTGCAGGACCTCGTCGAAAAGCACCTTATCCTGCACCGGCTCCCCGAAGTTGCAAAGGCCTACATTCTGTACCGGGACCTGCATAGCCGAATCAGAAATATCGAAAACCTCGTCGATATTGCAAAGCTGACCAACGACTATATCGACCGCAAGGACTGGGAGGTCAACAGCAACTCGTCCATCGACTACTCCCTTCCGGGACTCAACAACTATATCTACTCTGAAGTCGGCAAGGTCTACTGGCTCAACCAGATTTTCACCAATGAAATGAAAGAGCTTCATCAGAGCGGTGATATCAAGATCAACAAACTTCAGGCCATAAGCCCCTACTGCATCGGATGGGACCTTCTTGACCTTATCACCGTCGGATTCGGCGGCGTGCCGGGATTTCTCCAGTGCTCTCCACCCAAGCATTTCTCGACCGCTCTCGGACAACTGTGCAACTTCATGTACACGACGACGCAGGAGGCTCCGGAAGGGGCTATCGCGGTTGCCAATTTCGATACACTGCTCGCGCCATTTGTCCACTTCGACAAGCTTACCCACAAACAAGTCAAACAGAAACTACAGGAATACATATTCGATATGAACGTTCCGACAAAGGTCGGGGGACAGGTGCCGTTCACCAATATCTCACTTGACCTCACCTGTCCGAAGTACTTTGCCGACCAGAATGTCATCATTGGCGGCAAGCCACAGAAAACAAAATACGGAGACTATCAGAAGGAAATGGATATGATCAACGCGGCCTTCGCCGAAGTCATGATGGAAGGCGACGCATCGGGCAGGGTCTTTTCATTCCCCATTCCTACCTACAATATCACCAAGGATTTCAACTGGGAAAACCCGGTCTATGAACCGATCTGGGAGATGACCGCAAAGTACGGCATCCCCTACTTTGCAAATTTCGTCAACAGCGACATGAAACCGGAAGATGCCCGTTCGATGTGTTGCCGCCTGAGGATCGACAACCGCGAGCTCCACCGCCGCGGTGGCGGTCTGTTCGGCGCAAATCCGCTGACCGGCTCAATCGGGTACGTCACCATTAACTTCCCGCGCCTCGGCCATCTGTTTAAAGGACGTTCGGAGAAAGAGCTTTTCGAGCGTTTGGATTATCTTATTCAGGTATCATCTGACTGCCTTCAGCTCAGACGAGAAACACTTGAAAGCCTGACCGAAAAAGGATTTTTCCCGTATTCCAAATTCTACCTGCGCAATTTAAAGAAAAAGACGAAAAAGTACTGGGACCATCATTTCAATACAATCGGTGTCATTGGTATCAACGAATGTTGTCTCAACTATCTGGACAAGGATCTGACATCACAGGAAGGCCAGGCGTTCGCAAAGCGGATCCTCGACCACTGCAACGATCTGCTGATCAAACTGCAGGAGAAAACCGGCCAACTCTACAATCTCGAGGCTATCCCGGGTGAATCGACCGGATACCAGCTTGCGAAACTTGATAAACGTCTCTACCCTGATATCAGGGTTGCCAACGAGGAGGATTACCGCAAAGGAGCTGAGCCCTACTATACGAACTCTACTCACCTGCCCGTTGGCTTCACCGACGATTTATTCGAGGCAATGGACAAGCAGGACGAACTGCAAAGCAAATATACCGGAGGGACCGTTTTTCACGTCTTCTTGGGAGAACGGCTGACATCTGGTGTGGACGCCGCCCGTCTGGTCAAAACAATTGCGTCACGCTACAAAATGCCCTATTTCACCCTGACACCAACTTTTTCAATCTGCGCATCACACGGATATCTTTCCGGAGAACATTGGTCTTGTCCGAAGTGCCAAAAAGAGTGCGAGGTCTATTCACGTATTGTCGGTAAAATTCATCCGGTCCAACGGTGGAACCCGGGCAAGAAAGAGGAGTTTAAAGACCGGAAAACGTATCAGTACGGAAAGGCTTGAGTATGGTTATCTGCGGATTGAAGAAAGTTACCCTGATCGACTATCCAGAAAAAATAGCCTGCACAATCTTCACACACGGATGCAACCTCCGCTGTCCGTTCTGTCACAATCCGGAACTGGTCATCGATCCAGTCCCCACCACCAATACCCTTGCCTCCGACGAGCTTGTTTCGTTTCTTAAGACCCGGAACGGCAAACTGGAAGGGGTCGTTATCACGGGCGGCGAACCGCTCATTCACGCGAAAAAACTCCTGCCCCTTCTCGAGACAATCAAAGCATTGGGGTTCAGCATTAAAATTGATACAAACGGCACATTTCCGTCATGGCTGAAGGTGCTCATCGGGCAGAAGCTGATCGATTACATCGCGATGGACTTCAAGACTGCTCCTGCAGAATACGACTCAGTCGGGGCATCGATGGAACAGCTCGACTCGATCCTTGAGTCACTCGCGATCATCATTCACTCCGACATACCGTACGAGATCAGGACCACACTGGTCCCCGGAATGCACACGCTGAGCACTGTAGCAAACATGATGAGCAATGTCTCACGGGCAAACCGGTTTGTCCTGCAGAATTTCGTCCCAAGCAAAACCATCGACGATGCCTACCGAAAACGGAAGTCGTTTTCGCCCAAACAGATGGCGGAATTTCTAAAAATTGCAAAGC
>JAQVGB010000012.1 GCA_028696915.1 Candidatus Dojkabacteria bacterium
TTGTGTATGGCGCGCCGGGAAGCGGAAAAACAACATTTTCCGGGACATTTCCCAAGCCAATCTATCTGAATATTGAAGCGGGGGTCAATGCCCTTCGCGGCAAAGATATTGATTTCATTGACATCACGTCCTGGTACGAGACCCAGGATACGTTGAAACGGCTCAAATCTGGTCAACTTGATTATGAAAGCGTCATTATCGATTCGGTCACGGAGCTGATGAAAAAGCGGCAGGACGAAGTGAAAGGTGGAAAACAGCGGCTTTCTCTGCAGGATTGGGGGGTGGTCATATCGGATATGGAACAACTGCTCAGAAGTTTCCGCGATCTTGATGCACACGTATTGTTTGTCATGGCAGAAGAGGAGGAACGTGACGAGGAGCGGATCCTCGTACGACCATCGCTTTCCGGACGCACGCTCCCCACACAGGTTGCCGGATACGTTGATATCGTCGGGTACGCAGGTGTGAGGTTGGTGGAGCGTCAGCCGCAGTACATAATGCAGTTTGCGCCGAGTGATAAGATATATGCCAAGTCCCGTTTTCCGGAAATTCCATCGTTCATGCAGGATCCAACGTTTAACAAGATATACTCTCTGATAACAACGGACGAGAAGTCGTAAAATAACGTACATGTCGATAATCGTTACCTCGTGCTATTTTTCATGAAGTTGGGCTGAACCCGGTTGCCCGCCCGCGCTGTTCATACTAATATGAACATCATGATGGAGTCCAAGAACGTATCCCGGGAAACAAGCGCTTTGCAGGACCTGACCGCCAATATTTCGGATATCATAGGACCGGTGTTGGCCGGATTTCTTTCGGACACAGCAGGGAGTTCACGAGCACTCGCTTTTCTAGGTTTAGGGTCTGCCCTGATCGTGACAATGCTGTGGAAATTGACACCTGCCCACATAAACATCAGGATCAACACTCGCGAGCTTGCACATACCACACCTTAATCGAGAATTAATGAAACTGCCCGCCGCACGACAACTGTCAAAATTCATCCTGCCGCTTTTGGGACTGCTATTCCTGCTCGGATATCTGTTTGGGCATGAATTTCTGGTGTATCTAAAGGGTTCGTCGATCATCGCCTGCAGAGACAGCTCCTGTGAAACAACCGATTGCAGGGGTTCTGGTGATCAGCTAGAAATCGATATTCCGACACTCAATACGTTTGACTGGAAAATGAGCCGGACCCAGCCGATTACAACGGTTGTACCTGACACCGGGAACGGCATTGATCCTGAAACATTTTCCTTCTACGTCGACATGGGGAGAAATCCGGTACGGTACACAATTCATGACGACGAAATTGAGTATACACGTGAGAATGACAGGCACGTCTTTGTATTCACCCCGTCCGAACCGTATTTGAAGGATTATTCTGTTTTCTTCTTCGCTTCAATCTGTGACTGTACCGGAAAATCCGTCATAACAGAAAGGTTTTCAACGGTATGCCACGACTGGTGGTGCGTCTATAACACATGGCCAGCGTACCTTCTGCAATGTGCTGTCTGGTACCTTGCAATTTTTGCCCCGATGATCATTCGCCGACCGTGGGGTATCGTGTATGATTCTCAAACAAAAGAACCCATTCCACGCGCGGTGATCAGACTGATGCAGAATAATAAGCTTATTGCGACGACCGTCACAGATGTGATGGGGGTTTTCAGGATAAAGCCGAAGCCGGGAACCTACACGATCTCGGTCCAGCACCACGACTACACGTTTCCAAGCCACCTCAGACCGCAGGCTCGAGACGGAGCGCTTGATAATCTCTACTACGGTTCGGAACTAATTGTTAAACGCGATCAGAAGCCGCTCCAGATTAATATTCCGATGGATCCTCAGACAGAAAACCCGCGAGCTACCGTTTCCGTTTTGAAAAATTCGGTCCTGAGCTCGATATATTCGATCAACACCATTTTCCTCTGCATCGGATCGTTCATTCCGGTAACCGTCTATGGAATCAATCCCCAAAGCGTTACTTTTTCCTCTGTTAATTTATTTTTGCTGATAGTCCAGCTATTTCTAAAGTCATACTACTCTGTCCGATGGGGTAAGGTGATCGATGAGGAAAGAAAGCCTGTTCCTAATATTGATATTTTACTTCACAATCAACCCTACGGACAGTTAATTGATACAACCACAACAGACCGGAGAGGTCGATTCCAATTTGTCGCACCGGGTGGGGAGTATCAACTTTCGATCAAGTCCGGAGAGTTCGTTTTGGCTGATGGGGAAGTCGATCGGCTCATATTTAAGAGCAAAAAGACAGGTAATTTTGTGATTTCACCTACCGTGAAAGTCCGAAAGGCGGTTATCGACAGACGGTAAATTTGTACCGGATGTTCAATTAAGAAATACTGTTGTCGTGCCACTTTTATTAACCCCTTGACACACCAATTCAATTGTGCATAAATGAATATGGACTCTCGTGGGTCCCGTTCCTGAATAGTTCATTGCTCGCAAGAGTCGTGTTCTATGTCCGTTCGGTTTCGGACTTTGTGGTGCAGCATGTCTGTTATTGCTTTCAGGAATCATGACGCACTGCGAAAGCAGTACGTCAATTCCACGAGACGGGTTTCTTGTGACCCCGTCCCTTGA
This sequence comes from Candidatus Dojkabacteria bacterium, assembly GCA_028696915.1. Taxonomy (GTDB): domain Bacteria; phylum Patescibacteriota; class Dojkabacteria; order SC72; family JAFGCJ01; genus JAQVGB01. The sequence continues at coordinate 2,611 of JAQVGB010000012.1, forward strand.
GGCGCGGTATTCGCATGAGTGCCGTTGCTGGTCCGGATGGATCCGGGCCCTGGAAAAGGACATGCGTACTTTCCTAAGTCATGGGATCAGTGTTCGGTTCTAGACGAATGCCTCACAAGTTCGGATCTTTGTAAGTCCCAGCCTGTTGTTCAGATTCTTCACGTGGAGGTCTGAATCGGTAGTTTGGCTACTATCGTGAGTTGAGGAAGACTCAAATCTTTCTTTTCTCATTCGGGTTGCAGGTGTCAGAGCAAAACTCTGGTTCCATTTACAAGAAGGGGTGCGGTATAGCACCCCTTCTTTTTTGTCTGTTTGGAGGAGAGAGTGGTGGAGGCGACACGTCCGGCTCATCATGTCTCAATACATGATGAATTACACTTAGCACTGTCTTCGAGTTATCGATTCTCATGCCACTACGATTTGCTTTTCCGCGATGTATTGAGAAGAATGATAGTTGAAGGCATGGTTTCTGAACGTATTGTTCCTATCCTCATTAAGGAAATTTTGCATCCCATATTTCGATGTATTAACTCGATCGGTGCTATTCTCATTATCCCTGGAGGGCAAGCTGTACAGAAAAAACCCTACCACGGAGACATTGATCTCTGGATAATCTCGAGTCGACCAAGATCCGTGATTGACTACTTCACAAGAAAGAAAACCCTAAAATGGCTAATTAGAACTTCACCCAAGGGAAGAGTCATGGAGGTCAAGCATAGAATTGATAAGAGAAGTCTTGTTATAACAATATACCAGGGTCTTCTTGAGAAATCACCCCAAAAAATAAAGGTGAGTGTTATTACGCAGATTTGTCGGTTTAGACTTCTGGATATTCATGAAACAACGATCCGTAGAGAATCGATTTCGGACGAAATAACGTATCACACGGGACTGAATCCAAGAAATAATTATGCCCTTGTCTCCGCTTCTCGCCTAAATATGAATTCTCCTGTGTTCTTCTTTTACGACCCACATCGTCCCCGCCATCTTGACACCGTCGGTGAAGAGCTTAGACTGAATATACGCAGAAGATAAACTCATTCGTCTCCTCATGAAAAAAGTTGTCTATATGTCCTTCCTTGTCCTCGGAATCCTGGCGTTTGCCGGTGCAGTCTGCATTGGAGGCTACAATATTTACAAAACATGGAACACGTCCAATCCTGATTCAACATTCTCGCAAGACCCTGGATTAACAGACATTCAAGCTTTCTCTTCTTCAGACGAGCTGAAACAATATCTTGCCCAGGCACGGAATGAACAGAACTTCTCTGGCATGGAGATGGGAAACGGTAGTGGCCCCGGACGTGGTGCAGTCCCAGAGGCCGCAGACATGGATTCCGGTGTAGCGCAGGAAGACGCATCGTGGAACATTCCGGACCGGATTTCAACAACTAATGTACAAGTCAGCGGAATCGATGAACCGGATATTTTGAAAACTGACGGTGAAAACATATTCCTTTCAAACGAGAACGTATGGCTCTACCGTGGTGTTGTGCCTGCGGTAGACATCGAAGTAGATATGGAGATATCTGAAGAAACCGCAAGAAGTGAGGAAGTAGCACCAGCCTGGCCGAGTGACGAAATGTCGGTTGTGCAGGTTCTTAATGCATTTCCACCGGAAGATTTGAGCAAAGTGTCTGAAATTAAAGACTCGGGAAATCTTCTGCTGATCGATTCGCTCCTGATCGTGTTCCGCTACAAAGGGATCACCGCATATGATGTCTCTGACCCATCAGCGCCCCAAGAGGCATGGAACCTCGATTACAGCTCGAACACGTCACTCATTTCGGCCCGATATGACAGTCAAAATTTGTATGTGGCGACCGCAACTGGCACCTATGCTGAAAATTTGTGTCCACTTGAACCGTTTGCCGACACAAGCACTGCAGATATCGCCGTCGCCTGCACGAGCATCTACCACCCGCAGACCGTCGTCGCAGTAGATCAGATCTATACGGTCCTCGATCTTGATCCGGAGACCGGCGAGGCGAATGACTCTGTCTCATTCCTCGGATCATCCTCCGTGAGCGTTTTCTACATGTCACCCGAGAACATCTATGTGACCTATTCTCATTACGGAAACGTTGCGGACCTTATGATCGATTTCTTTATAGAAAACGAGGACCTCTTTTCAGCCCAGTTCATTGTTGGATTGAAAGAACTCAAGGACTACGATCTTTCGTATTCGACAAAAATGTCCGAGCTGCAGATCCGCCTCTCCCAATGGGAGCTTGGACTTGATGATGATGAAAAGGTCGAAATGGAGACTGAATTGATAAACGGACAGACCACATATGCTAAGGAACATCTCAGAAATGGTGAGCAGACCGGAATTGTCCGGATCAGCCTGCCCACACTCGATATTGACGCCGCCGGACAGGTGCCCGGACATCCGCTGAATCAGTTCTCACTTGATGAATATGAGGGACACCTTCGAATTGCCACGACCATTTCTGACGCCTTTGGAATGACCGCACCATCAGGTGTTCAGAGCATGAATGACGTGTATGTGCTCGACTCGGATCTTACGGTCACCGGGGCGGTGCTGAACCTTGGTGAAGATGAGACTATCTATTCGGTACGGTTTATCGAGGATAAAGGATATGTCGTAACATTTAAAATCGTCGATCCATTCTTTGTCGTAGATCTTTCTGACCCTGATAATCCCGAGCTATCCGGCGAACTAAAAATCCCCGGCTATTCATCGTACCTTCATCCGCTCGGTGAGGATCTGATCCTGGGTGTCGGACAGCAGGACAGCCAAGTCAAGTTGTCTTTGTTCGACGTTTCAGTTCCAAATAACCCGGTCGAATTGGATACCTTTCTTTTGAACGAATACTGGAGCACTGTTTCAAAAACTCATCACGCGTTCCTTCTCGATCCCGAGCACGAAGTGTTCTTTATACCCGGAATGGATTCCGCCTATGTTATTTCGTACGAAGGTCGGTCGCTGTCGCTTGCGAAAGCCGTGGGAAACATCTCAGCCCAGCGTGCGCTGTACCTCGACAATTACCTCTATCTTATCGGATTTGACAAGATTATCGTATTGGACGAGGAGAATTGGGAGCGTGCGAATGAACTAAGCCTATGACCGATATGTCCGGATTGAGCCCTTCCGCTCAGAAAGTCCAGAATTTCCTGAAACAAAGCGGATACCCATTTCAGGTTACCGAGATCCCGGCATCGACCCGAACATCTCAGGAGGCCGCAGATGCCCTCGGATGCGAGGTCAAACATATCGCGAAATCCCTTGTGTTCCAAGGAGCGCTCTCGCACCAGCCGGTCCTCATTGTCGCCAGCGGAGAGCACCGTGTCGACGAAAAGATAGCCGGACGTGCGGTGGGGGAACCAATTGCGATTGCAAAGCCCGAATTCGTTCTGCAGACGACCGGTTTTGCAGTCGGTGGTGTACCCCCGGTTGGACATCATCAAAGACTTCCGACATACATTGACCGGACGTTAATGAAACTGCCGTTTGTCTGGACAGCAGCAGGATCTTCTCATGCGGTATTTCGACTTTCTCCCGTTGAATTGCTCTCGCTGACAGACGGAGAACTGATCGACGTCATGTAATCATCGAAAAACGTGCTGTCCGTAATCTTTTAGTTTGTCTTGCGCTTATTCTCCAGCATTCGTATACTTATGGTGTGGGGGGAAAACCCGTATGTCCATTGCCCCCGCAGTGGATTCCGTACGGCCCCCACGCACCTCAATTTTCACTTTTTTAATGAAATGAGCTCCGCGACGGCGCATTGCAACCCCAACACCCGAACAAAAACCGAACTTCCAATACCGGTTTTGATATCTGACACTGATATCCCTCCGTTTGCCACCTCCTCTGTCCCGGCAGGTTTTCCAAGTCCCGCGGAAGAATTCACAGACAACAGCCTTGATATCCAACAGCTCCTCGTCAGACACCCTGCCGCAACGTTCTTTGTCCGGGTTTCCGGGACATCAATGCGGGATGCCGGGATCCTTTCCGGAGATATTCTTGTCGTTGATCGGGCTGTGGAGCCATCGGATAGAGCAATTGTTGTTGCTGTCATTGATGGGGAGTTCACCGTTAAACGGCTGAGGAAAACGGGTAAGAAACCGTTTCTTGCCGCAGAAAATTCCTCATTTGCCATGCAAACGGTCAGAAGCGGCTTCGAGGTCTGGGGTGTCGTGACGGCCGTTATTCATCCCTATTCATAACATTATGAAAAATACTGGTCTGAAAGAAAAGCACACACAGCGTCCCAAACTCCATCGACCGCTCTTTGCGCTGGCCGACTGCAACAATTTCTACGCGTCGTGCGAACGGGTTTTCAATCCAAAACTCCGGGATCGCCCCGTCGTTATTCTGTCGAGCAACGACGGGTGCATTGTCGCACGGTCAAATGAGGCGAAAGCACTCGGAATTCCCATGGGCATTCCCGTTTTCAAAATCCGCCATGAAATCGCCCGGCATCGCATTGCCGTATGCTCGTCCAACTACACGTTATACGCAGATATGTCCAACCGGATCATGAAAACACTCCGGCTCTTTACTCCCCATATCGAAATCTACTCGATTGACGAAGCATTTCTACGACTCGATTCGCTGACCGAACGCGACCTCCGCCGATATGCTTCAAAAATGCGTGACACCGTCATGCGCTGGACTGGTGTCCCGGTTTCAATAGGGATCGCCCCAACGAAAACCCTCGCAAAACTCGCCGGTCTTCTGGCCAAACGCGACCCTCTGGGGGTATATTCCGCGGCTGAATCATTAATGCATGCCAACACATCCGGTCCGGAAACATCGTCATCATTTCTTAATGAAATTAAAAAGATCCCCGTTTCTAAGATCTGGGGAATCGGACGGCGGCTTGCCGTCACCCTGAACATGCAGGGGATCTATACCGTATACGATTATATGCACGCGGACCCGAAATGGATCCGACGGAAGCTCACGATCACCGGCTGGCGGACATTCATGGAACTGCACGGCACCTCGTGTCTTTCGCTTCAGGAGCTGACCCTTCCCCGCCAGTCGATCATTTCATCGCAATCATTTGGCGAGCCCATCGACTCGTTTATTCCGCTGAAAGAAGCTCTTGCGTTGTACACCGCCCGCGCCGCCCGGAAACTGCGTGAACAGCACTCGACGGCATCCCTCATGCAGATCTATATCACCACCAAGCCATTTGGATCTGCTCCCAGATATGCGAACAGCGCTATCGGGACCATCGATCCGCCATCCTCATACACACCGGCACTGATCTCCCGAGCCTCAACGCTACTCGAATCTATCTACCGATCAGGTTTCCGGTACAAGAAGGCTGGAATTTTTCTGACTGGGATCCACCCGGAAGGAATGCAGATGCGGCTTTTCGACCGATACGATGTACGCGAGCGCCAGATTATGCAGGCAGTCGACGTGCTGAATCGGAAATGGGGCAGAGGTATTGTCCGTAGTGCGGCGGAGGGAACACTTCAGCGGTGGCATATGAAGCAATCGAGCGTTTCTTCCCGGTTCACAACATCCTGGGACGAGTTACTCCACATCGTGTTGTAAGCACGGTATAATCGCTGAAGTTCATATCAGTACGCTATCTTTGGCAATGAAACTCAAAAAGAGTGTCATGTCGCTACTCCAGCGGACCACCCAACTCGTCAAACCGTATTTGCACATCCTCATCCCAGCCCTTCTCGTCTCGCTTTTCTTAAGTGTGTCGATTTCCGGGATGCTCTACAAGTCGCGGACACGAGATGAGGCACGGCACCTAGTCCGGGGTGTCATGCTGTTGGAAACCGGCGACTTCCGGCTGAACAAGCACCACCCGATCCTTGCAAATGTTCTAAACGCCGTCCCGACACTGTTTATAGAAGACTTCCGCATTCCGTCAACACAGACGGTCGAGTGGAAAAATGCTGACAAAGATGCACTTTCAGGAATGCTGGTCGAAGCAAACGGCGGCAGTAGGGATTTCGTCCCGTCACATCTGCTCCCAGCCCGGTATATGACAATCATTGCCATTGCAATTTCTGCTGTCATCTTCTACTTCGTTATCAAAGAACACTGGGGACTTCCCACCGCATCAATTTTCTCAATGTTATATCTATTCAGTCCCAACATTATCGCACACGCACAGCAGGTCACTACCGACGCCTGGATCGTTCCTCTCATCTTCGGTGCAACACTTGCGCTCTACTTCTATGCAAAACAGCCACGCCTTGCAACACTCTCCGTTTTCATTATCCTCAGCTTCCTTTCACTTCTGACTAAGTACAGCGCCATTCCGGTTGCATTCCTGTGGCTTGTCATTCTCTTCATCATCGAGCTTTCAATGCTTGGAAAGCATCCCACCTCGCTCATCGTGAGAGGTTTAAAAGCATCCCTGCTTCCACTCATGGTCGTCGCACTCTGGTTTATCTTCCTTACCGAAGCATACGGGTTCAGGTTCCGTCCCCTTTCTCAAACGAGCGGAGAAAACACAGCGTTCATTCAATCACAGACCGACAGTGTCGCAAACGTTGCGGGAGATAATGAAACGATAAGAAACTTCCTGATCAAAGCCTACACGACCGTTCCACTCCCGTTTCCGGAGTACATTCAAGGCTTCTATGAAAATGTTATCCTGCACGACAAATACGGACACGACTCGTTCATGTATGGTATGTACTCGAAAAATGGATGGTGGTACTACTTCCCACTGACGATTTTGATCAAAGAACCCGTAACGACTATCGTTGGAACAGCAGGATTGCTGTCACTCGGACTCGCCGGTGTTGTGACGATGGCGAAACATAATCTCACTGTCAAACAAAAACGATCAAAACAGAAATCCTTTGTGATTAAACCGGAGCATATACTTCTCGCCGTTCCTCTTTTTTTCCTATTGGTTTCAATGCAGAGCAGTATTAATCTCGGCATGCGGCATATCCTTCCACTGTTACCGTTTATCTATCTCGGGGTAGCAGTACTTGCCGTCAGTATCTCCCACAGAGGAATACTTCAAAAAGCCATTGTCACAGGATTTGTCGGATGGTTTATTCTTTCTTCACTGTCCGTTCATCCTCATTACCTTGAATATTTCAATGAATTTGTCGGCGGGCCAGAGAACGGTCATTACTATCTGCTCGACAGCAACCTGAGCTGGGCACAGAACATGTTTTATGCGAAAGATTATCGCGGGACACTTCCTCCCACAGAAAAGGTCTACTACAACCCGCTCTATGAAGTGACTGACGGATATGTCATTATGGATGTCGATCTATTGATGGGCAGGGATAGTGCAAAACGTGAGAAAACGGCATGGCTGAGAGAACCGTATCTTTCGGGAAAGATCGAACCGATCGACATGATCGCCTATACACACCTTGTGTTCAACATTCAGCCCGAATAACCCCGCTCCTTTACGATGCCGCCCGGGTCATCGAGGATCGCGTAGTCATCAAGCCGGTATTCTCTCAAGGACCGCATATATTCCGCCAGGACCCCAATCGAAAACAGCACAAGACCTGCCAGTGTGGATAGAAGCGAAAGAGCGACCCACAGGAAAACCCACCAGTTCAGACCAACTCGATTGCTTAAGACCAGCACCCACAGCGCAAAAATTACAAAACCGCCCGCACCTGCCACACCGAGCGATATTCCCAGACCGCCCCACAACCGAAATGGGGCATCACCCATCAAGCTCATGAAAACTGCCGCCAGAAAATCGACGGTTCCTCCGATAAGTCTGTTCATGAAGTTAAAGTTGCTCGTTCCTCCGATCCGCACGCGGTTGACGATCGGTACCTCCGCGACCCGAAATCCTTTGGAGACGAGCTGAAGCGGAATATCACGGTAGTTCATCCCGTGAAGGTTGACCGCCTGCATCGCCGCACGGGTATAGGCTTTAAATCCACAGTTTTTGTCATGAATCGTAATGCCAGACATCACACGAGTGATCGCGTTTTGTATCTTAGACGTCAATGTATAGAAAAACGGGTCCTTACGGTCCTGCTTCCATCCGACCACCAGATCATAACCCTCGTCGAGTTTTTTCAAGAATTTCGGCAGGTCACCGGGATCGTCCTGATAGTCAGAATCCATTTGCACAATCCGCTTTCCTTTCGCCAAAGAAAACCCGAGCATATACTGATAGCCCTTCTGAAGACCTTTAAACCGCAAGTACCGCATATTGACCGGGTAGAAGTGGTCATATCGCTTTGCAAGGTCGAGAAGGACATCCCACGACCTGTCCCGGCCGGGAATATGCACCGCTATGACCTCATGTGATAGCCCGAGGCGCTTCAAAACCCCATACAGCTCCTCAACAACCTTCTCGATATTCTTTTCCTCATTTCTTACCGGCAAAATAACGGACACCTCTACCTGGCCGTCTGTACCTGGTCCTTCCATGTGCGGGTGAGAACGAATTTAGTTCCTCTCATGAGCGAAAAGACAAGGATTTCTGCGATTACTATCGTAATCCTTGCGGTAACGGCCAATACGACGGCCTCGACCGGCGACATGATGTCGAGTCCATTTAATGCAATAATGATTATTCCCTCCCGTATCCCGGCGCCGCTCGGTGTTATAACCGAAATGTACCCAACTGACCATGCAAGTGCGTTAACCCCGGCAAGCAGAATAAAGTCCTGCCCAGCAACAGGGATCATCGCCGAAGCAATCAGAATAAATTGGACCGAATACAAAATCCACGAAATCACAAAGAATGAAAGTATCTTGAGTCTATCGATCATTGAAATGGAGAATTCACCGACCTCGCTCTGCACCACCTGCGGGAATTTCTTTCTGACGATTATCCTGACGAACCGCTCCAAGAGTTCATACCTGAGAATAATCAGACCGCTCAGTGGAAATGCGATCCAGACAACGCTGAGCACCGTCGATGAAATCCCGGTTAAAGAAAAGAGCACTAGTATTGAAAAACACAACCCGATAAAAAGAAAACTAACGTTCTCAACAATCCACCCCCATATCGACGAAGCGATCTTCACCCCGTGCTCTTTGTTCATCGCCGCACGTGCACCGATTGCCCAGACATTTCCGGGTATATATCTGACGATATATGAAGAAATATAGACAACAAGGGAATTTAAAAGAGAAATGCGCTCACCGGCAAAATGCATGATCTTTCCCCAGACGTAGGCATTAAATACATATTGAATGCCATACATGGCAACCGCCAGCACAAGAAGCCACGGTTTTCTAAACGAGAACGACGCGACGTCCGAAAGGTTCGACGTGAGCGACGAATAGATAAAAAGCGTGACAACACCGTAGAGAAGGTAGGGAGCACATTTTTTTACAATTTTCAGCACACGCTTCATGAAAATTTCCTCAAAAATAGTATGCGACACCGGAATTGTAGCATAATTACTGGTATTGGAGAGCGTCTCCACAACCACAGGGGATATCCTACGTAGCACCGCTTTCTCCCGTAGTCGTCAGGATGGTATACTTCCGCTAATGCCTCAGCAATCATCTGCAGAAAAGAGCACAAAACAACCAATCACACAGAACGAAACGCTGATGCGGACCGCGACGGTGTTAACCTATCTGCTCAGCCCCATTACTGCATCTGCCGCTGGATTGTTTATTATTTATCATGAGTACGTGTCACAGAACGGTCAACCGGCCTACGACTGGCTTCTCTGTGCAATGCTCGTTCTCGCACTGGCGGTCGGCACACTTCTCATACTTCTGAAGGCGAAACTAGTATCAAACTTCGATATCACCGAACGGTCCCAACGACCCAGACTGCTTGGAATTATCGCCGTCTTGTTCGCGGGCCTCATGATCGCAACCTACAAAATGGGATACGTGCACGCCATTCCGATTCTTTCGCTTCTAACCCTTGCGTTCCTTGTGTCATCTGCCATCACGTTTTTCTGGAAGGTAAGTTTCCACACGTTCACCGTAACACTCTGCGTTATTCTTGTCATCTCGACGTACCGTCACTCATATCTGTATGCCCTGCTGGTCATTCCGTTTATTGTCGCCTGGACACGGGTTTTCTTGAATAAGCATACCCTTCCACAGGCGGTTGGTGGGATTATTCTTGCTGTTTTTATCCTGTTCGCGTGGACATTGATCCCGCTTCAGACTGGATTTTGAAGCGCATCAATTTTGAAGTGCTTCAGCAGGATCGTGTATCAAAATCGGCTGACATGTCAGAGGGGATCAGTTCTCGTATTTTCGATAGATTGCAATGACCTTTCCCTGTATGGTGATGCTTTTGACACGAATCGGCTGGTAGCGGGGATTTGCTGGCTGTAGCCTGATGCAGGTGCGTTCTTTGTAGAATTTTTTTAACGTCGCGGTGTTGTCGTCAAGAAGTGCGACCACCGTGTCCCCATTTCGTGCAAAATCGACTTTCTCACAAATGACGATATCGTTGTCCGCAATGAGGCTTTCGATCATGCTGTCTCCGCGGACCTTAAGTGCGAAAACCTTTTTGTTTCCAACAAGGTTCGAAGGAAGCGGAACTTCCATCTGCTCCGGCTCCTCAAACGCATCAATCGGCTGACCTGCAGTAATCGTTCCTACAAGCGGAACGTTGATCATCGTCCCCGCAAACACCCCCTGCTTGAGCTTCAGTCTGATGCTTTTGTCGTCATCACAACGTTCCAGGTATCCTTTCTCCTCGAGCTTGATCAAATGCTCATGAACGGTAGAGAGGGCACGCACCCCCAGAAAATCCTTGATCTTGGTCAGCGTCGGTGCATACCCATGCTGTGCAATATGCTCTTCGATGAAACGAAGCACCTTCCGCTGACGCGGGTAGAGGACCGGAATAGCATTAATGATTTTTTGCCCGATAGGATCCATCAATTCCCCTTTAATATTACCCGAAGAATACCCGAACACTTCTATTGTAGAGGGGAGAGAAAGGGGTGTCAAGGACTTGAAACTGCCGGGGCGGAAAGTTCCTTCAAAACGTCTCTGTAACAGCCTTCATTAGCATGTCCTCTCCTGTCTCTTCACTCCGAAATCACAGACAGTGCAAATGGGACAGTGCGCACAATCCGGAGCACGCGCAGTACAAATCGCCCTCCCGTGGGATACCATAAGATGCGACCATTGTTTCCAGTATGATTTCGGGAGAATTTCCATGAGTGTCCGTTCAATTGTGACCGGATCTTTTGATTTAACAATCCCGATACGGCCCGCAACACGAATATTGTGCGTATCGATGACAATTCCATCGACAATCCCATGTACCTCCTGAAGAACAATGAGCGCAACTTTCCGGCCCACACCCGGCAATTTCCTGAGCTCAGGCTCGGAATTGGGAACGCTCCCGTTTAGATCCGCAAGCAAAATCCGTGCCGTTTCCTGGACATACTTCGATTTGACCCGGAACATTCCAACCGGCCTCAGCACTTGTTCTAGCTCAAGACGGGATGCGGCACCAATCTCAGCAAGTGTAGGAAACTTTTCCCACAACATTCGAGAAACGACATTGACCACCGCGTCAGGACTTTGCGGAGACATGATACTTGCAAGCAGGAACTGCTCTGGAGCGTGATTTTCGACGGTACACCGTGCATCCGGATACACTTCACGAAGCTTCCGGTAGACAATCTTCGCTTTCCTGGCCAGTTTTTCAGGTCGTCTTTTTTGTATTTTCGGTTTCAGCATCTGCCGTACCAAGCCCACTTTTTCCAAAGCGCTCAAACGCTCGCAGTATTTCCAACGGTATCGCAAATACGATCGTATTCGATTGATCGGAGGAGATATCGTTGATCGCGCTCAGTGTCCTTAGGTGAAGCGCTCCGGGAGCTGTAGAAATAACTTTTGCGGCATTCGCGAGGTTTTCGGCCGCCTGCACCTCTCCCTCGGATTTCGTTACCACAGAGATCTTTTCACGCTCGGCCTCAGCCTGTTTTGCCATAGTGCGTTTCATATCAGAAGGCAGCACAACGTCTTTGAGCTCAACCGCCTGAATTTCAATTCCCCATTCCGTGACAACCTGTGCAATGATCTGCTGGATACGTTGTGCTACTTTATCCCGATGGCCAAGAAGCTCATTGAGGTCGACCTCACCAACAACACTTCGCATGGTCGTTTCTGCAAGCTGTGAAGTCGCAAATCGGCTATCCTCGACATTCAGCACCGATTTCATAGCCTCGGCGATCCGGTAGTAGAGCACTACGCCGATCTGGATCGAAACATTATCCTTTGTCATCGTTTCCTGGTTCTGCAGGTCCACGGTCTTTGTTCTCACATCAACAATCACCATTGATTGCAGAATAGGGATCACGATGCGCCATCCCGGATCTACAATCGTTTTGTACCGTCCCATTTCAAACAAAATCCCTCGTTCATATTGATTGATCTGCTTGATACTCGACAAAATGAGAAGAAGGAGGAAACCCGCCCCTATCCCAAACGGGACAAGACAGGCGACAAGTCCAGAGGAAAGCCCATCCATACAGGCACTGTGATAAAATAAGCCAACTAATTGTAGCACACATGGTATTTTCTTGAAATGGCAATAGTATTTGATGGCCGCACAGCAGCACAAACAAAACTTCAAACAATTGGCGAGCGAGTCGCTAAACTCGATCACACGCCGCGGCTGGGGATTTTGTACCCAAAGGAGAACACCAGCCAGGAGACATTTTCCCGTGTAAAACAAAAAGCTGGAGAAAAGATCGGGATTCGTACAGACTTGATCGAAGTTGGTTCTCATCTGGACACGGAAGGGATCTGTGACTTAATCGGAACAGTGACCGACTCCTACGGCGGGATTTTAGTTCAGCTCCCGCTTCATGACGGAGTGGACCGTTACACCGTTCTTAACAGCATCCCGTATGAAAAGGACGTCGAAGGTCTGTCCGCCGCACGTCAAGGAGCGCTTTTTCAGGAAAAAACAGACCTGTACTCGCCCGTTGCAATGGCCTGTATTCATGCGTTGACCGATGGAGCTACCGCCCTTAAAAAAGAAATGGAAGAACTATCGGTCGCACTTATCGGAAACAGCTATCTTATCGGACGACCGCTGAGTTTGATCCTGTCACGGCGATGTCGGGAAGTCTCCATCTGCAACCACCGTACCCAAAACCTCTTCGAATTCACCGAGAAAGCGGATGTCGTCATTTCGGGAATAGGTAAACCCCACACAATTACACCCGAAATGGTTTCAGACGGTGCAATCGTGATTGACGCCGGCTACGAACGATCTGACGGCTCTGTTACAGGTGATGTGCACCCTGACACTTTCAGTCGGGTAGGGTTTTTTACCCCGGTTCCTGGCGGTATCGGACCGCTGACCGTTGCATATATATTTGAGAACTTGATAACGTTGGCAGAGAAGGCGAGTTCGAGAGAAAATCGCTAGATGTCCCTCACACGCAGAATGGATCGCACTCTTCTATACCTCACGTCCACGTTTGTTTTTCCGCCCAGCAAACCGCCTCCCTACGGAGACCAGTAGCATTGTCCCGACAAGCACCGCAAGTATCCTCCACGGAATAATCCAGAACGAAGCAGTCGCAACGAGTGCTGGATCAGCGTTCTTTGTCACCCCCAGGCGGGCTTCGTAGCGCCCGATCCGAAGATGTGAAATTTCATACAGCAACTTTTCAAAGAAGTTTCCCTCGTGCGGATAATTTTCATCTATCCATGTGTTGTCAAAGCGGCGGGTTGTTGAGGGATAGATGTCGAGCATCTCCGGGTTGAAATCGACCGTGATCTTGTCTCCCAATCCGAACACTTCGATATATCCCTGCGGACTACGAGAAATAAGGTTTCCATTATTTCGGATACGCGTGACAAATGGGACCGTGTCGTAATTAAACAACGGAAACCGGCTGTCAATTGAAAACGCAAGAAGCTCAAGATTGACCGTATTCTCACTGCAAATTCCTTCATCTGTCGCAACCATGGTCAGATGGATCTGACTGATAAGCTGTTTCCGCATCGTAATCACGCCGCCTTCTTCTCCCTCTCGTTCAAGCGGACTATCAGTTACTGCCAGTGCCACTAAATTCGTTCCGCATCCAGCATATCTGGTCGGCTCCATTTTCCAGTCAACCCACACCTCTTCTCCCGGTCCGATCTCGATGCTTGGGGTCTCGACAGTGATCCAGTTCGCCGGCTCAGCGGGATCCTGCACATCAGGAAGATAGAAACTACGTTCATGCTCCTCTCCCTCTTTAATCATACCCACCGGAGTAATATAGAGGGTTGTGCGGTCTTCAAGCTCTGGTCTCCCCATAATCAGAAGGCGGTCCTCGATAACCGTTCCGAACTGTACATCGAAATAGTACTTGTCTGGGCTGATTGGGATCGCCCTGACGGGAGCCGCTACAATAAGAAGAACAAAAACTGCAAGCAAAAGTGAGAATATGGTCGTGATCTTTACGTTCATTGCGGTACCTCTATTAGAAAAATTACCGGCAGAATTGCGCAGACAATCTCCATCGACCGTACTAATTCGTATACGCGGTGTAGGTCACCAGTTGGTCGTAATTTCCAATGACGGTGTTGGTTGCCATTGCAGCATCGTGTGAGACCTCCATCCGGTCGCCAATATTGTTAATAGCATCAATGACCGCGCTCGTCGAAGCAAACGTCGTTTCGGAGGTTGGAACTGCGGTATCACTGGCTTCAAATGTCCCGGACCCTGCCCATTGATCCGTCGCGCCATCATCGGTGATCATAACACCATACTCCTCGGAACCGGCGCTCACCGTTCCGTCCGCAACGTCATCGATGGTGTTTCCACTCCCGTCGTTGAGGGCGTCGTCAGCATCGATCTTGACCGTCATACCGGCTGATGCATTGGTCGCACCGCCGATGTCGTAGACACAGGTTTTCACGACCGCAAGAGATAGGACCCCAAGGGCACAAGCATTCGTCTTCGTTGCGCTGTTCTGCTCATAGATTTCCATATCAATAGTTGAGGGCACGGTTGCGGTAACCGTGACGTCATTGTCGTTTTCGACGTACGCAAGCCCCGCTCCGTAATCAAACGTCGTTCCTGCACCGCCAATATCGACCGCTACTCCAACGTTATAGTTACCAGCTGATCCAGGAGTGGTGAGCCCCGGAGAATTGTCTATCGCTATCGAAACCGTTGTCGTGACATCACCACCGGTCGTGAGCGTCGACCGGAAAAAACCGGCGGCAAACCCGCTTTCTACCGAAGAGGTAATGTTCACTCCCGTCACTGCAATATCCGCGTCGGAAAGCGCCGCGCCTCCGGTAAAATCATCGTCGTAGGTGACTTCGATAATAGAACCGTTGGTGATTGCGGTGTTCGGGGTGAATGTGATGGTCATGGACGTGACCTGTCCCGTGTTTTCATTCCCGAGCGCGACCGCAACCGTCGTGAGCGAAGCAGAGAGAACCTTCGAGGGAAAGAAGGGAAACAGCATCAAAGAAAAGAGACTGACGACCAGTAGTACTGAAACGTAACGAAACCTTCTCACAATCGGGCAGTAGAAAAAAGTAAGGATTAGTTACAGGATCATATTCATGAAACCATAATTGACGGTTTCAGTCAAGCGACAAGGTATCATCCATAGGCTCACCGCATCGGTCGCTAGCTATTCCCGGTAAGCCGCTGTTCAACGAAATCCCAATTAACAACATCCCACCACGCATCAATATATGCACCACGATCACTGCGATAATCAAGATAGTATGCGTGCTCCCATACATCAAGCGTCAGGACCGGCGTGTAGCCGGCAATATGGTTAACCGTGTGCTTCTCAACCTGCGTGATCAGAATCCCATTATCCGGATCTTTCGATAGCACCGCCCACCCGGATCCTTCAACCTTGAGTGCCGCATGCTTGAACTCGCTGATAAAGTCATCGAAACACCCGAACGTCTCGTCGAATATTTTTTCCAGCATTGCTGATGGCTTATTCCTTTTTTGGGGAGCTCGCATCGACTTCCAGAAAATATCATGAAGAACATGGCCATTGACGTTAAAGCTCAAAGAACGGAGGACCGCACTCACATCCACGTCATGTTCCGAGGTCCGGGAACGCTCAAGGAGTTCCAACGCACTGTTTGCACCTTTCACATACGCCGCATGATGCGTGCCGTGATGCAACCGCATCGTTTCCGCTGAGATCACCGGTTCAAGAGCTGAATACTCGTAAGGAAGTTCAGGAAGGGTATACTGTTGCCTGACCATAATGGCAAAATTAACAACTTAATTCCTCGATGATTTGAACGTTTCAAAATGGTGATGTGCACAAAACACACACGATCGATCAGCTAATCGCTGTGCGGAACGGGAATAACCTTTTCAGAAACGAACTGTATGAAATTTTGCAGTTCATCAGCGGCTGACGGATCGGCGAAAAGAAATCGTCTCCTCCCACTTCTGACTTGAATGATAAGGCCTGCGTCAATCAAGCCTTTAACATAGTGAGACGCGGATGGTTGTGGAATATTCAATTCCCGGCACAACCGGGAAACACAGTTTCCCCCGATACCCTTTCCAACGTCCACTTCGCAGTTGCCGGCGGTGTTGAGAATGAAGATATATGCTTTTGCTCGCAAAGGATTTGAGAGGGCAGAAAAGTATCGCTGAAGATTTTTACTTGGGACCACCCGGAGATATATTCAACAATATTAATATATCACTATCTTACCATCTGTATCGATATTGTCAATTAATGGCCACCAGAACAGACGGTCCATCAGGTTGTCACACCGGACGTATTCCACAATCTCCACCCGAAGCCTTTCACCTGCTTTCTAGAAACCATTTGCCGAGTATGCTATAACAGAAGAGAACATGAGAGCATTTCCTAAAACAATATTCATTACAACAGGTGCGCTTGCATGTATCTCCGCACTGACTTTCTCATGTTTCGCTCAAAACATGACCTCTGAAAGCGGATATGAAATTGTCGACCCAACAATTAATGCAGGCGGAGATGACGACCAAGTTTCAACCTCAGCAGACTACCGACTGTTCGATTCCCTCGGTGCTTCTCTTAATGATATCCGTTTTGAGAGCGAGAACTATGCACTTGGTATAGGGACGGGATACACATTCATGGCGGAAGTACCAACCGTTTCATATTTTCAGACGGATGAT
>JAQVGB010000013.1 GCA_028696915.1 Candidatus Dojkabacteria bacterium
CCCCACCACCTGATCGATATCATTCCTCCGGAACATCCCGTCACCCTCGCCCAGTTCAAAGAGATGGCGGATGAGCGTATTCAAAATATACTGAGCCGTGGAAAGCTTCCTATACTGGTCGGCGGGACCGGGTTGTACCTCGATAGTCTCGTATATAACTTCGATCTGCAAAAAGAAAAGGTTCAGCCGACACTGCGAAAAAAACTGCAGGAGCTGGACCTGCCGTCACTTCAGGAAATGCTCATATCGCTCTCTCCGGAAACATTGAATGAAATGACAGAAAGCGACCAAAAGAATCCTCACCGCCTGATGCGTGCGATTGAACGCATCTCCCAGGGAAAACGAGTCCCGTATGATCGAGGCGAAAAGAAATACAAAACACTCTATC
This sequence comes from Candidatus Dojkabacteria bacterium, assembly GCA_028696915.1. Classification (GTDB taxonomy): domain Bacteria; phylum Patescibacteriota; class Dojkabacteria; order SC72; family JAFGCJ01; genus JAQVGB01. Next base: position 389 of record JAQVGB010000013.1, read on the forward strand.
TCGTAATTTCACCTGACCCGGATGCTCTGGAGAAAAATATCCGGGACCGGCTGCATAGAATGCTCGAGATGGGACTTGAGGAGGAGAACAAACGACTCCGCGACAGGGGCCTCGATTCGAAGTCATCACCGCTTAATTCCATCGGCTACCGGGAATTCGACGACTACTTTGCCGGGACACAGAGCCTTGATGAGACCGAAGCGCTCATCACGATCCACACGCGCCAATACGCACGACGTCAGATGACCTGGTTCAAACGGAACCCTGACGTGGTTTGGGTTGATGGATTGGATGAAGCGATGGCGCATGTGAAGCCCTTTCTTGGGAAAGACCGCACCTGATCACAGAGCGTACACTCCGTCCTACTCAACAGTCTTGATCACATCTTTTTTCATGAAGTCACGCAGGACTTCCGGCACTATGACTGATCCGTCCTTTTGCTGATAGGTTTCAAGCAATGCGACCATCAGCCGGCTATTCGCAAGGCCTGACGCATTGAGCGTGTGTACGAACCGAGTTGAACCATCTTCAGTACGAAAGCGAATATTTCCACGACGAGCCTGGAAGTCGCGTGCGTTCGAAACAGAGCTGACCTCCGACCACATCTTCGCAAATGGAAGCCACACTTCGACATCATACGTGCGCGCCATGCCAAACGACATATCTTCTGCCGCAAGCCGCACCACCCGGTATCGGAGGTTGAGGCTTTGGACCAATCCTTCCGCTCGTGCAAGCAGTTCCTCAAACGCGTTGTCCGAATCCCCGGGCACGGTATACTGCACCATTTCGACTTTATCGAACTGATGGACCCGCATCAAACCGCGATCGGTCGCCCGGTACGATCCTGCTTCACGCCGGTAACACGGTGTATAGGCACAGTATTTTTTGGGAAGGTCCGCTTCGGACAGGATCTCGTCCCGGTGCACATTCACAAGTGCCGTCTCCGCTGTTGGGATCAGACATAATTCGTCCTGTGTCCAGTAGACATCATCCTCGAATTTCGGAAGCTGACCGGCGGTGAATGCTGACTGTCGGTTTACCAGATGCGGCGGGATCACCGCGGTATATCCGTCCTGGGTATGCGTGGCAAGATAGAAGTTTATGAGCGACCACTCGAGCATAGCACCGTCCCCCATATAGAGCGGAAACTGTGATCCACTCATTTTGGCCGCCCGGTCGAAATCAAGCATACCAATCCCTTTCGCAACCGCCAGGTGGTCCTTCATTTCAAATTCATGATGGGGCTCCTCCCCCCACTCATGCAATACCTCGTTCGCTTCTTTTCCACCTGCCTGAACATTTTCATCAGGAATATTCGGGAGTCTATGAAGATGTTCCTGATACTCCTGCTCAAGCCGACGTGCATCATCTTCGAGCCGGTGGACTTCAACAGCGGCTTCTTTTAGTTTCGCAAGTTCGTCTTTGAATTCAACGCTCCCCTTCTCCATTTTCGCAACTTGATCTTCCTGTTTTGCCTGCTTTGCCCTGTTTTCCTCAAATGCATGCAGTGCTGTCTTGTATTGCATGTACCTATCGACAAGGCCCTCCAGATCAAGCTCTTCAGCGGGCATCCGCTTGAGAAGGGCATTTTTAACTTCCTCCGTGTGCTCAGCAATATATTTTATATCAAGCATTTCATTAAACGCTCATCTTAGTTTCAAATCCTTTTCATCAAGTATAGCGGGAGATCGGCAAGATCACCACAAACCTTCCGGGAGCATAGACACTGCAAAAGGAGACAGTCTAGCATAAGACCCGGGAGGCGGGGCTAGACAGGAACGAGGTATCGAAACTGAACACACTGACCTTTTTCATTACGTCGGATTGTAACACGCTATCCGTACCGAAACAATCTACTCACAGGCCGAGCTCGCCACGGATTCCTTTCATTGCATCAAGCACGGTCTGCAGATGCTCATCGAGATCGACCCCGAGTTCTTCTGCACCATTCATGATATCTTCACGACTGACACCCTTGGCAAAATCCTTTTTCTTCATCCGTTTCTTGATCGAATCGATCTCGAGTGACGACATTTTGTCCTCACGGACAAGCGCACACGCAACAATGAAACCGGTCAATTCATCCACGGCAAACAGTGCTTTCGCCATTTTTGTCGGTCGAGATTCCGGCTGGTTGCGAAGTCCATGACCAATGATCGCCTGTATTGCGTCCCTATCTACGCCTTTTTCAGCAAGCAATTCCAACGCCCATTTCGATGGATGGTTCTCACCTTCTTTTTCATAGTCGAAGTCATGCAGGAGTCCGCATACTGACCACTTTTCTTCATCTTCATTAAACCTCTTCGCATACGCCACCATCGCCGCCTCAACAGCCAGCATGTGCTTAATGAGATTTTTATTTTTCGTATGCTCCTCAACGAGCGCTAACGCTTCCTGTCGTGTCATCATAATAAATTGTTAACTTACGTCTCTGTCGTAGTATACTACGGGCATGGTTGACCAACAACAAACCGCTGTTAATGAGAAACTGCTGATCGATACGATCGAACAGGCGGAAAATATTCTCGTAACGACACATTTCAACATTGATCTCGATGCCGTTTGCAGTCTTTTGCTGATGCGGGCAATCCTCAAAGACTGTTTTCATAAGAAAAATTACAAACTTCTCGTCCGCGAGCCCTCATATCCGGGAAAAATGATCCGCGGACTGCCCGGAGCGGCGGAGATACAGGCAATCCCACTGGACACCCCGGTTTCCTTGCAGGAGTATGACCTCATCATCATTGTAGACGCACAAGACGCATCAAGGTGTACCGGACCGGTAGAATACAAGAAAGACTATCAACGAAAAACGATCGTCTTCGACCACCATTCCCCGGCGCCACAATTCTCACCACTTCTTGTTGTTAATCAGCATCTTTCGTCAGCGTCAGAGCAAATTTTTGCAACATTCTCGGATATTTTCCCTGATATACGGACCGACAGTACTGTCGCAACACTCACGCAAATCGGCATCGCCGCTGATACGGGACGGTTTCTTTACAAAGATCTTATCAGGCCCCAAACGTTCCAATACATGGCGGACCTGTACGCCATTGCTCCCGTAGATTTTGAACTGGCACTTAGTCGTGTCATTACATTGACACGCGGTGGAATAAAGATCGTGCATCACATGCTTTCTAATCTCGGATATGGAGACGATTTCGCATATTCCTGGATCGATCCAGAATTCATGAAGCAAAATACGTTCGACACCCAGGACATCCGGACCGGCGCAGATTTCTTTCTCAACATGATGCGTAATGTCGACACAATTTCGTGGTGGTTCACCGTCAGAGAACATACCGTCAAAGGCATGTGGAAAATATCATTTCGAAGCATCTCCGGAAAAGTCGAGGTTCTTCCAATCGCCAAAGAGCTGGGCGGCGGCGGTCATCCGAATGCCGCAGGAGTCGAAATCCCCGCAAAGACCGTGCATGAAGCGGTCAAGAAAGTCCTTTCCCTTGTTCAAGCGACAGAAATGACCACAGACTCAAACCCTCTACAGAAATCACCCTAGACATTCCTAACCCCGAGTAAGAAACCTATTCATACCGAACACCATTATCAAGATAGTACCTGACACCGTACCGCCATACCACTGAAGAAGCGACTACTCCCAAAAACGCCATCACGACACCAACACCCAACCACCATAGCGGAAGCTTCCCGGCAAGAAGACCTGCGGGGACGGTCGAAACAAACGCCAATGGCACAACAAAATAGAATAGATTCTTTACGCTGCCACCCCAGAAATCGACCGGGTACCGGGCGAGCGTGAACACCGGATTTGCAACATGCCCAAGGTACGTCCGATTCGTCCAGAACGACAGAGAATTCACCAGAAGATATAACCCGTACATGATCGCGAGTCCCTCAAACAGCCCCACGGCGGCAAACACTATCTCCATTAATCCAACATTAATACCCGAAGAAACGACAGCAACCGTCAGTAACCCCGCCCCCGCAACGACATCAGCGATCCGCGTCACATCAAGCTCGGAAAAAGAAATGAAAAACCGCGAGTTTACCGGCTTGAGCAGTACCGAGCTCATCATCCCGGTCTGCAGGCGTTCCTCAAGAAGCGAGATACCGCGCTTGTAGAACACCCACGACAGGCCCTCTGAAACATAAAACATCCCCAACACCATTAAGACCTCATGTGCATCCCACCCCGCAATCGTCGAAACAAACTGGTACGGGAGCGTGAGCACGATTACCCGCATGATCAGCACCGGAAGAATTCCAATAAACCGAGCCACCGTGTCCAGCCGGTAGTGCATGATTCTCGAAAACGAAACCGCGACCATCGCGCCCCAAATCCGGACATGCCGGATAATCGTCCGGACACTCATTTTCACCCGCCCTCGTATCGTCGCAATTCTTCTCATGCTTCCCATGGATCAATATACATCTTTGCCATCCGCATGATCACCGCACCCCCTACCACAAATACCGCAATCCATACGATCCCTCCCAGCAGTCCAAGGAACATTTCGCCTGCGTCTACAAACCCGACAGCGATCTCGACAGGAAGAGAATACATAAACCGGAACGGAAGGGCCGTGGCAAACGACTGGGCCCACTCGGGAAGAAGGACCAGCGGCACCGTAATACCCCCCAAAAGCCGTGACATCGCATGATATACGATGCTCACTCCGTCCGCCCGCCCCGTCCACATGACCACATGAGCGACCGTAATATCCATCACAAACCTGAGCACCATCGCTACGAAAACTGCCCCTGCGATATAGATCAACCGACCGGGCTCACATTCCAGCATATTCATATGCAGTGCTACTCCCATCCCCGCCAGCCACAGCGGAATCAGTGCACCTACCGCTACAAATTTGTGCGACAGGTCAAGTCCCAGCCGGTACAGCACGACCCCCACCGGCCGCACCAGATACGAACCGTAGCGTCCCAAGGCAATATCCTGAGCAAGCGCATCGAACGTCCACGATGAAACAAGCCGTGACATCAGCAGGATCAGCAGATAGTACGTGATAATAGTGCTCGTTCCCAAAGGAAACCCACCCTCAGTCCGCGAAGACGCAATCCACACAACTGCCCACGCAACGGGCTCGATGACCGCAGAAACGGTCCACACAACAATCCTGGTCCCATGTGACCTCTCTTCTGTGAGCCCCGCATGAAAAACCGCAATGACCGACCTACCGTTGTGTTGCATTCCCCGTCGTATGGTGAGATTGATCTTCGGCGTGACCATCTGAAGACTTCAGGTCAGACGTCGATTCTTTCGGACCGTTTTCAGCATATCGGTCAGTGGCAGACCCATCCGGTCCATTCTGAGGACTACCCTTCTTGAGATCATTCAGTTTCCACATGAAGAGCCGTGCTCTGTTTTTCGCATTGGGATAATCGACCGCAAACGACAGCGCCTGCTCGACAAGCGCGCGCGGCTCATTTCTCGCGAGTTTGATATAGAGTGCTTTGTGTTTCAGATCGTCAAGTTTAACGGCGATCCGGTATCCGAAATCCTGGAACTCCTGGGTGACAAAACGGCTCCCGTCAAAGAGCTCTTTTTGCTGTTGTTTGAGGAGTTCTTTAATAGATTTCACGGGTGGACTGCCACCGGAACACTACAAGCCCGGCCTCTGCGATCAGAATTAATTCATTTTCATGAAATACGAAATCTTCGTGACACCGCCTGCTGATCATTCGAAACCGTTGTCAACACAATCATCTCACTTCCACAGCGGCATCCCCTCGGTCAACGCATCAATGACCTTCCGTTCTCCAAACATTCCGACCCCGAGATAGTCCATATCTTCACGTTTCTGGCCGGCAAGCGCTTTCTCGAGCTCGTCGTCATCGGCAAAGTCGATCATCTCTCGGACAAAGGCAATGTACACAAGCCCTTTTTCCTCAGCGGCCATGAAAAGTTTGTACAAATCTTCCTTCCCTGCAGAAAGAACGACCAGCGGATACTGAGAATCGGCGGGGATCGGTTCGCCTGATTTCGAATTGAAGACCGGACGGCTGAGCAGGTTTTCTTTTCCAATCTGTGCGCCAAGATAGGCTGAAATATGCCCAACCGCATTGGTCACCGGCCAGCCGGTCAGGTCATCGCGAATGACCGCAATCATTTTCTTGTTCTTGAACTCTTTCTTATTTGAACTGCGGGAACTGACGGCGGAGACGTCCGGTTTCATGATCGGATAGGCAATAACCTCGCGAAGGCTCTCCGCATCGGCAAGTAGCTTTGCCAACCTGTCGATCCCTATTCCTGAGCCTGTTTGCGGCGGCATGCCATATTCCATGGCCTCAACGAATTCATAATCGGCACTCCACGTCTGGTCGTCTCCCTTTTCCTTTGCCTCCACCTGCAGTCCAAACCGTTCACGCTGATCGATCGGATCATTCAGCTCACCATATATCCGACACATTTCCATCGAATCGATCACCATCTGTGACATCTGTATGAACCGTTCATCCTTTTGAGATCTTTTTGCAAGCGGCGTCAGGACATACGGGTAGTCGACAAGAAAGACAGGGCCAAATACGTTTGGACGAACTCTCTGTTTGTATATCTGGTCAATCGTCGATGACCATCCCATCTCATCATCGATGTCGGCGCCGATGCTCTTTCCCGCTTTCTTCAACTCCATAAGATCTGAAAAAGAATCCAGTTTCAAACCGGTATGCTCCTCAAACAAGTCTGAATAGCGGATTGTGGGAATCGGCGGAGTAAGATCAACTTTTTTGCCATGATATTCGAACACATAGTCACCCGTGACTGCTTTTGCTACTTCGGAGAAAAGCTCCTGATGTAGCTTGATATTGTCCTCGATCGTGGCATATGCCCAGTAAAACTCAAGCATCGAAAACTCCGGATTGTGCTCGGCGTCAACACCTTCGTTTCTGTACGCTCTCCCGATCTCAAAGACCTTCTCAAACCCGCCGATGGTGGACATTTTTTGCCAAAGTTCACCGATACAGATCCGGAGGTACACATCCATATCGTACGCGTTAATATGCGTGATGAAGGGACGCGCTTCGGCACCGGATGGATTCGTCTCGAGCGACGGATTCTCGATTTCAATAAACCCTTTGTTCCAGAGAAACTCCCGAAGGAACCGTAACAACCGAGCCCGCTTCTGAATCTTTTCCCTCGAGGCGGGATTAACCAGAAAATCCAAGTAACGCCTTCGGAAACGGATATCATCATCTTTCAAACCGACCCACTTCTCCGGAAGCGGGCGGAGGGACTTCGCAAGCATCCGCAGATCACGTACTTCAACCGACACCTCTCCCGTGTTCGACTTTGTAACAACCCCTGTCGCATCGACAAAATCACCAACATCGAAGAGATTCCGGTTTGACCATAGTTGCGAGAGGTTCTCTTTCCTCAGCATCAGCTGGATATCGCCGGATTCATCGCGCAGACGCGCAAAAATGAGCTTCCCGAAATCACGCCATGACATCAGTCTACCGCTGACCGTCACGGTTTTCCCGGAAAATTCGTTAAAACCCTTCACCACCTCCGATGAAGCATGCGTCCGCAAAGAATCAGACGGGTACGGATCGAACCCAAGCTCGCGGAGCCGTTTGACCTTCTCCATTCTGTCTTTTCGTATCGTATCGATCATTGCCATGGCTCAAGTATACCGTGCAGACTTGACATGCGCCAGTCCCGCTAACATTATAGTGCGAAGATGGTGGTGCGAAAGGCCGTACCAACTATAGGTTAGCACGGGGAGGTAAAATTGACACCGCCACATTTTCCCATTATGATGAGCACAGACCGTACATCCCATGGCAAAACTATCACTTTCTAGCCACAAACAAGCAAAACCCCTCACCTTTCAGCAAATGCTGAGAAAGCTAGAGGAATATTGGGAAAAGCAGGGGTGTGTTATCGGCCAGCCCTACGGCCTCGAAGTAGGTGCCGGAACGGCAAATCCTCATACATATTTCCGGGTGCTCGGCCCTGAGCCGTGGAAGGTCGCCTATGTGGAACCCTCACGTCGTCCTGCGGACAGCCGGTACGGACAGAACCCGAACCGGATGCAACATTACTTTCAATTCCAGGTCATTTTAAAGCCGGCCCCGGCCGACAATATCCAACTCTACCTGAACAGCCTCGAAGCGATTGGCATCGATGCGAAAGCTCACGACGTCAGGTTCCTTGAGGATAATTGGGAGGCACCGTCTATCGGTGCATGGGGCACCGGCTGGGAAGTTTGGCTCGACGGTATGGAAATTACACAGTATACGTACTTCCAACAGATCGGCGGTGTCAACCTTGATCCTGTTCCTATCGAGATCACCTACGGTCCCGAGCGGATCGCAATGTACTTGCAGAACGTCGATGATTTCAAAAAGATCAAGTGGGATGACAATGTGTTGTACGGTGATATGTTCGAGCGGCAGGAGCACTGGCAGTCGGTATTCAACATTGAGACTGCAGATATTGACCGGCACCAGAAACTGTTCGAGCTCTACCATCAGGAGGCACAGGCGCAGATCGAGGAAGGAAATCACCGGGCCGCCTACGATAATGTTCTCAAGATGTCGCACATATTCAATATTCTGGATACACGCGGCGCAGTCGGCGTCAGCGAACGGGCGCATACATTCAGACAAATGCAACACCTTTCTTCGTCAATTGCGAAGCTTTACCTCGAAGAGCGCAAGGAACTTAACTATCCGTTAATGAAAAAATCATGAAGGAAGATTTTCTTTTAGAAATTGGAACAGAAGAACTCCCGGCGAGGCACTGCATGAGCGTCGTTTCTCAGCTCAAGCCTGAGATTGTTGACGAAACAGCCCTCAAGCATAATCTTATCGTGACGGCCCCACGGCTCCTTGTCTCACCACGGCGCATCACCCTGCTCGCCCGGTCAATTTCACAAAAGGAAACCGACCGCGAGATCAAAGGACCACTGTACGATGTCGCGTTTTCCGATGGAAAACCGAACGATATCGCCAAAAAGTTCGCCTCGTCCCAAAACATCCCGGTCGACAATCTCATCATTAATGAACACAACGGCAAAAAGTACCTCTTCGCCCAGCAGGACCTGTCGAAAAAACTGCCGGATCAGATCACACGTTTTGCAAACGAACTGCTCGTGCGCATCACCGTTCCCCGCCCTATGCGCTGGGACACGACCGGATTCCGTTTTTCGAGGCCGATCCGCTGGGTCGTTTGCCTGAAGGGAAAGGCTATCGTGCCCATTACCCTGCTCGACCTGACCGCAGGACGGGAGACGTATGGACCGCGTTTCCTTGGATCTCACGGTATTGCTCTGCATTCAGCGGCCGAGTATGAGGAAACACTTGCGAAAAACGCGATCATTGCCGATCATGCTAAACGCCGGAAAATCCTTACCAAAATAATCTCGACACTTGCGTCCAGCAAAGGGCTGATCGCACATGACCCCGAAAATGAGCTCCTGGAGGAGACCGTTTTCCTCGCCGAATACCCCCAGCCGCTTCTTTGTACGTTCGACGAAGAGTTTCTCTCCCTTCCTCCCGAGGTCATCGAGGTCGTCCTTCGGGATAAACAGAAGTACTTCCCGCTTATCAGCCGCACAAACGACAAGCTCACCAATCGATTCCTGGTGATCGCAAATTTCAATACAGACTCGCAAGAGATCGCGCGGGGAAATGAAACCGTCGTCAGAGCGCGGCTTCGCGACGCAGTGTTTTTCTACGAACAGGACAGCCGGTCGAAACTTGCCGAGTTTGCTCCGAAGACCTCAACGATCACCTTTCAGGAGAAGCTCGGCTCGATGGAGGATAAGAGCAAACGGGTCGAAACGATAGCAATGTCTTTGGCGAACTATTTCGATGTGAAGCCGGAAACGGTCACCGAAACAGTCGGACTTCTGAAAGCGGACCTCGCGACACATATGGTTACCGAACTGCCGTCGCTCGAAGGAACGATTGGCAGGATCTACGCCATTAGGGATGGAGTCGATACACACATTGCAACTGCAATCGAGGAACAGTACCTTCCGCGCTCAGCGCAGGGAGCACTTCCACAAACACCCCTTGGCACGCTGTTTTCCCTCGCTGACCGGATCGACTCGATATACGGCTTGTTCAGCATCGGACAGGAGCCGACCGGAAGTTCGGACCCCTACGGTCTTCGACGTGCCGCAATCGCAATTTTGCGCATTCTCTGGGAAAACACCTACGATGTTCCGCTGAACGCAGTGATTTCCTCAGCGGCTCAGGCATATAAAACAGAGACCGTCGTAGAACCCGTCACCGGATTCATACTGACACGGCTCGAGCAGTTTATCAAAGAGCAGGACACCCCGGTCCCCACCAACCTCATCAGAGCAGTTGTTTTCAGCACCAATACAACCATTTCATTCAAAAAAGACATTCTCAAACAGCTCGAAACAGAACAGACGACCGATCAGTTTGCAGGACTTTTGGAACTGGCAAAGCGCATCCATCATATCGCGGCAAAGGAAGCAGAAGCGGCCGAAGTGAAAATTTCACGCTCAGATCTCAATGAGTCCGAGCAGAAGCTCTATGACACGGTGGAGAAATTAAGACAGACAGACCGTCCAGCTATATCCGATCTCTACACACTGACCGGGCCCGGGACAGAGTTTTTCGAAAAGAATCTTGTCATGGCGGAGGATACAGGAGAACGGAAGCGACGGCTTTCGATTCTCAGGCGGGCGCACGGCGAGATCTCACGGGTCCTTTCAATCGCCCTCGCTAACGTATAGTGTCGGGAAGTGGCACAATGGGCTTGTCCAACTATGGGTTGGCAGAGGGTTAGCGGGCCTTGATCTCAACGACCTTGCACGTACACTTGGCACCGGGTGTATTGACCGTGATCTCCTCACCCACTTTCCGGCCAACAAGAGCCTTTCCCATTGGTGAAACTTCGGAGATCTTCCCATTTCCGGGATCCGCCTCCAGGCTTGGGACGATTGTATATGACTGTTTGCGTCCGTTTCTTGAAACGACAACGGTGCACCCAAGCGAGACTTTGTCCAAGTCACACTTCTCGGGAGCAATCTGGGCACGCTCGAGCATTCTCTCGAGCTCCCTGATCCGCTCCTCCAGGAACTGCTTTTCCTCGAGGACTTGGCTGTATGCCACATTTTCTTCGGTGTTGTCGTCGCTACGGTACTGCTCAAGCTTGTCTGCAATGAGCTTGCGACCGATTGTGATCAGCTCGTCGAGCTCGTTTTTCAGCTGTCTGAAGCACTCTGACGTAAGTTTTATCGTTTTTCTGATAGGCATTTCCATATATATGAAGAGTTATAAAATCGATTATACACAAATGTCTAACGATGCAAAATAATCCCGGTTACGGTTTCGACATACGCGTACGCCACTCCTGTACCGCTCTGTGATCGCCGGAAAGAAGCACTTCAGGTACCTTCCACCCGTTAAATTCTACCGGCCGTGTATAGTGCGGGTATTCAGCAGTAATCCCTTTTTCGTGACTCTCCTCTTTGAGTGATTCCGGATTGCCCACGACGCCGGGAATATGACGCAACAGTGCATCTATTATGACCAGTGCCGGGAGCTCTCCGCCTGATAGAACATAACCCCCAATTGAAATATCAATATCTGCAATATGCTCCCTGACCCGCTCGTCGACACCTTCATAGTGCCCACAAATGAATATCAGGTGATCTTTGCGGGAGAGTTTTTTCGCAAGATCAGACGTCAGAAGCGTGCCTCTCGGACTGGTGAGCACGACTTCGGTGTTTTTTTTCTTTAACTCCTGCACCGCGTCGTGGATCGGCTCGACTTTCATAACCATACCCGGGCCTCCCCCAAATGGCCGGTCGTCGATAGTTTGATAGGAATCACGGGTCCACTTTCTCAGATCGTGGGCAAAAATCTCATTTCCTTCCTGCACCGCACGTCGGAACAAACCTTCTGAAGTGAACGCGTCGATCTGTCCTGGAAAAATTGTAACTACATCAATTTTCACTGCATGAACATCATATCTGAATATCCTATTATACCGCACAAAGTGTCAAAACATGCAAGAGACAGGAAAAATCGGACTGCTGGCGCGACAACCATTTATTCGGTTCAGAGAAGACCGCTTTTGTGTGTTACAATACGTGCATTTCTCATAGTATGCTCCATGAACGACGACACCGGAAACAATTCATCACGCGACAAGGGCCCCAAAATCCTGTGGAGCAGGGCTGACCAGGAGGACAGCATAGAAAAACCGGATTTCACGGATGAAACGCCGCCGGAGCCTGCTCTCAACCAGCAAACTCCTGCGGTGAATGGATTATCCGGTTCCACACTCACAACGCCCAGCACACAACCCGACCACACTTCGCCAGCACCACCATCTGCCGCCAAGGAATGCGTGGAACACTCAGCCGAAGTGAACCCGCCTCTTGAAGCAAATAGCCTCATCGAACCACATCCGACCACAGAAGCATCATCAGACAGGAGCCCCGCTCCCCCCCCACAGATCATCAATCCTCGCCACAAAACAATGTTCTGGCTGACCGTTCCCCTGATCGTGCTGGGACTGTTCGTGCTTATCATCGGATACTTGAACCCGGGTATTTTTTCTATGCTGGGAAATCTCGCGCTGACCCTGCTGATCGGGATTTTTCTCGTATTTATCATCCTCGGGATTTTTGTCGTTGTCGGGATGAAGTCAGAGGCGCGCACACTTATGAACCTCATGTTCGAGGGAGGTGTCAAATACATCGATATCGCGCAAACAGCAAGCTCGGCGTGGGAGCGGCTCATTTCCATGGTCCAGGCAGTCGTCCTGCTGATCTCTCCGTTTGCCGCCGTGTTCCTTGCAATTCTTTTTTACTACGCGGTCATGTTCCTGTTTCGGGCGGTCGGTGCACGTACCGATGTCACCCTGCTGTCCATCATTCTCACCGTCGCACTTGCAAGCCTTACCGCACTTCTCGGCTTCGTTCCCATCCAACCGACCGATGGCGATCAGTCATTTGGAGCACAGCTTTCCAGGCGGTTTGGACGAGTGTTTATCGATAGTGTAGAAATCGCCGTGCTCGTTATCTTCTTTACCATTGACTCCCGGTACCTCTTTTTCCTTCCGGAGCACATGCGGGGAGAGGTCCAGGCGGAAATGTTCGGGATAGACTTTATGGCACGGGGTGTGGCGCGGGAAGGCTTTGCCGCAATAGTGCGACTTGCGGCCGCCGCGGTCCTGATTGAGATTATCCGAAAAACCTACCGCCTGACCGCATCAATCGTCAGACGGTATAAAGAAATGAAGCAACAGGCAGAACACCTCGGAAAACCGATCGAGTCCCAACAGCAACTATTCGACACCATCCGTGAAGCCGCACGGAAGGGCTTCTCGGACAATCTGGACGACTTCACCCGGTTCATCGGATTCACCACGATCCTTGTAATTGCGTTTTTCTTTTTCCCACGGCTCAAGCTTTTGTCACTTTTTTTCTTTAACCTGACCAATCTTGCCTGGGACCTTATCTATCCAGCGCGAATAACCAAAGCGTCAAAATCCGACGACCTCCTTTCCCGGACCATATCGAAAGCCCTCAAACTGTAACGCCGAAAAACCCGTCCCCTCCCGCCAGTCCCAGATGCCTTGCAGTTGAACACATTCTCTATTACCATGGAACTATGACAGCCAAAAAGGAACGCTCGACAGACCGGCCGGTAAAGCGCAAACAGAAGCAAACACCCGCCCCACGATCATCAATTCCATTCGCCATTATCGTATTCGTGTCTATCATTATTCTTACCGTCGGCGCCTACATCGTCTGGGGAGGACTTGATGTGGCCAAAGAAAACCAGGTCAGCACTATCCCGCCGGAAAGCGCGGAAAGCGGCGAAAGCACTGAGGCCCCCCCCGACCGGAACTACACGATCGTCTCGGACCGCACGACAATCCGAACAGAAATCGACGAGAAAACAACAGGATGGAGCGTCTTCACGAATGAAACCCATGGGATCACCTTTAAGTATCCGGCAGGATGGACCGTTGATGAGCAACCGATCGGAGAGCCGGATGACCAGATTCCTGCAATCTCTATTTCTTCAGACAACGTAATCGCCCGGATCATTTTTCCTCCCAATATCAGCCCTTCTTCCTGCTGGTACGATGGCGAGAACAGCGACCAGGACGGCGTCCATTTTGTGAGCTTCAAGCAGATCCTCGGTTACTCAACCGACATCAGGCGCGGCACGAGAGAAATAACAACCTCGTCACTGCAACTCTGTTCACTCGACCCCATAACACGCACCTATACGAACTGGCTTCCCGGTGTTGCATTCATCGATCAGTCTTCTCCTCTGACAGAGGAGAACCTTGATACGCTCGATACGATTTTCTCGACGTACGACACGCTTCCGTAACGATTCAGTGCACCGGATTCACACGCCCACTTTTCCATTTTTATACTTCACTATTCGGAAAGACGTGGATACCAACCATTGAACTTAAATGACACCTGTAATACAATTATGTCATGGAAGAAATAAAAACTTACACCCCCCGTGATCTTGCAAAAAAACTGAAGATCAATTACCGGACGATCCTTCGGGAGATCCAGCGCGGCAATCTTCCCGCCACAAAAATCGGACGAATCTACCTCATTTCCGAAGATGCTATCAATTTATACTTATCTAAGACTGTTAAGGCACGCTTCTGGAAAGTTTCAGCCTCAATTGTCAACCACAATGGAAAGATCCTGCTGGTTAAACGCCGCGCTCGCGAGGGCAGGCTCCAGTGGCAATTCCCTGCGGGCACAATTTACTATGCGGAAAAGAGCTCCTACCGAGCCGAAGTAGAGTGCCTCATGGAAACTCAGGTTCACAGCAAGGCAGTAAAACTGATCGGAAAACGCATCCACCCCGATACGAATGTCATCATTTACTACTGGCTCTGTGATTATCTTTCGGGGGAAGCCGTCAACAACGACCCTGACGAAAACTCTGAAGTCCGATGGGCGACACCGAAAGATGTGTTGAGATTGTTCACCTCGGACGTGTATACCCCGGTGAGGAAGTACTTGGAATCAGCTTCGGGTTTATCGGACGCTGAAGGCAAACGTGGCGTGAAGGAATAGCACGGACAGGTATCAAGCGTCCGAAATGAATTCCGGTTAAAATCAGACATGGCACATTCTGCACAGACAGATACGTCCGTTTCGGATCACATCTTGTTTCCCCTGTGACCCGAAGAAACACTCCCGATATTGTCACTCCAAACATCAAATTTTCCGGACGCAATAAAACCATCTATCGAGTTCCTGCATTCGAGATGATCATTAACGCCCACGCTGTTTATCTCTACAAGCCGAGCAAGATAGAGATTAGCCAAAGCTCCATAACTCGCCCTTCGCTGAGTGGTAATTACCTGATGTCTTCGATCCCCATTCTCACTGGAATAAAACGGATCACAGAGTGCAATCCCCATGGCAACAAGAATTTTCGCCAGTGTTACCCCGGGAGAATCATATGCATGTAATACCGCTGTTTCGTCATCGAGCGCAGTTCTCAAAACCGAATTGACTCCTCTCGTGAACGGTATCATACAAAACTCGCATTGACCCTGGAATCCGATATCATGACTAACCCCATTTCCGTCAACCAGAAATGGATCTCCAAATAACGGCGCAGCCATTTGGGCAACGGCAAGCACCGCATCCAATGACCGTTCACGTTGAAAAGGTATCATAATACGGACTGACCTAAAAAAGAGTACCGAGTCTATGTGAAAACGCCGGAAAACGCAAGAAAAACTATTAAATTCTTTAGGAAGATGACAGGACATGCGCCCACACTCATTCACACCGGTTTCATATTTTCTTTGATTACAATTAATGAAATGGGATCGGATGATAGGATCCATGATCATGAAGCACAGACACTCCCGCCATCCCTTCTTTTGAAACTCTCCCGGCGGCAATTTCTCCAGATAGGCGCGCTGATGGCCGCGAGCCTTGCGCTCCCTGGCTGTAGGCCCTCAACCACCCCCGGATCGACACCCGCGTTCCCATCATTGACTATCGTTCCCCTACTCACACCAGCACTCCAACCCACCAAAACAGCCGACAATACGCTCCCCCCGGCAACCGTTCCTTTCGGGCAGTCCAACTCGTCAACTGATTCACCAACCGCCGCCCCCCAAACACCCGCCCCCCCCGGGATAACCCCGGACACCAACCCGTCAGTCTCCTCTTCCCCTCAGCCCGAACGTCAAAGACCACGCTGGGGCTACTTCACGGGAGGACCGGATATTGCAGAGGAGGTGCAGACCGTACAGGACGCCATTGGGGCTGTACCCGATTTCCTTACGACATTTGTCGGGTGGCATGGAGAAGGTCAAATCCCAGAGGCCGTAATAGAAACCGCGCGAGCCCACAAACAGACCGTCATCGTTTTCTGGGAGGTATACACTCCCGGAGTCTTTCCATCTGAAGATTCTGCGTTTTCCTGTAACGAAATTCTCAGCGGACGATACGACGAATACCTCGAGCAATTTGCGCAGACGGCAGGACGTGCTGGTGTACCGATCCTTCTTATCCCCATCCCGGAGCCAAACGGCGAATGGACCCCGCAGTGTATCGTCAGAAACGGTAACAGCGCAGAAAGTTTCCGATCCGCATTCAAACACACGGCAAGCTTTTTCGAAAATTCGCCGAATGTCAGGGTAGGACTTGCAATGAACAGCAACTCGGTCCCCGACCCGGTAACCGCACCCGAAAACGCCATTTCAGAATATGTATTAGGGTCCGGTGCTGAATTTGTGGGCATCGATGGATT
>JAQVGB010000066.1 GCA_028696915.1 Candidatus Dojkabacteria bacterium
AATTCCGTGCACACGCCGCCGGTCCACCCCTAAAACCAGAACTGCACCACATCCTTGACCGCAATCGCCGCCGCGAACACCAACAACAAAACCATGCCGACCGTGAACATGACATTCTGCACTTTTTCGCTGACGGGTTTACGCCGCACCGCCTCAATCCCCAGAAGGACCACATGACTGCCGTCGAGTGCGGGAAACGGAATGACCTGTATCAGCGCCAGCCCAAGGTTCAGCAAAGCGATAAAGTCGAGAAGACCGATGAGCCCCCCATATTGCCGTACAAGATCGACAATCGCGTACAACCCGACCGGCCCCGCGACCGTCTCAGCAACCGGAGCGACCGATTGCTCCGCGACCGACTGAGAAATTAACCGTCCCAGGATAAAGAAGTTGGCCTGCGTCATATTTAAACTATGCAGAACGCCGGACAATGGCTTCTCCGCCCCCTCATACGAAATCTGCACCACCTGCACATCCGGTGCAAGCTCCACGCCGATCGTTCCCTCGTCGCTCACCGTCACCCCCACCTCCTCCACATTTCCCACCGCCTCGCCGGTCTTCTCGTCCAAATCCCGCACAGAAAGTGTCACATCCTTACCCTTGAAGCCCGAGAGCTCTTCACGAAGCTCCTCTACCGACTCTATAGATTCGCCAGATACAGAAAGAATTTCAAACGGTGCCGTCAATCCCGCTTCATCCGAGGGCGAATCCTCAACGACACCAAGTGCCGTGACGTTATATGCGGAAATGACATCCTGATTTCCAAACCACGCATCGTATCCTTCATAATACGGGATACCGCTGTAGCGAAAATCTCGTACAATCAACACCACATACATCACCACGATCGCAAGCAAAAAGTTCATGACCACCCCGGCTATCACGACCAACAGCCGTGCCGGGATCGATTTTTCGCTGAAACTGCCCTGCGCCTTGGTCCGGTTTTCCTCACCGTAGATCTTCACGTATGCACCGATGGGAAAGGGCTTTAGTAGGTACCTTGTATCGCCTCGCTTCCACGACCATAGGGTCGGGCCTCTGCCGATCGCAAATTCCTCGACCCTCATGCCGGTCAGGCGTGCGGCGAGAAAATGCCCGAGCTCATGAATGAACATCGAGCCGCCGGCGATGAGTATGAACAGTACAAGTGTTGCAATAACTGACAGCATGATCGCATTCCCTAACAGTTAATGAAATCCAGCTGAATTTCTCCCGCTGACTGGACCTATAGCCTATACCTTACGCTCCAGCACCATACCCTTAGACCGTCCTCAGCTCTTCTTCCTTCGCCTCCGAAAGCGTATCAATCTCATCCATTACCCGTTTTACCTCCTTCTCAACCTCGTCCTTCATCCGCTTCACCTCGTCCTCCGAAAAGCCTCCTCCTGTTCGCTGTTCCTCAAGTGCATCAAGCATCTTATGGCGAATGCCACGGATCGATACCCGGGCATCCTCGACTTTTTCCTTCATGGTATGAATATACTGTTCACGAAGCTCTGCCGTGAGCGGCGGGATTGACAGCCGGATAACTTTGCCGTCGACGATTGGAGTAATGCCGATGCCTGACGCAAGGATCGCCTTTTCGATCGATTTCACATTTCCCTGGTCCCACGGTTGAATATGGATCGTACGGGGATCGGGCACAGCAATCGTCGCGACGTGACTGACCGGCATCCGGGACGAGTACACATCCACGGAGATATCCTCCACCATCTCAGGACTTGCCTGTCCTGCGCGGATCTTGCTGATTTCTCCCTTGAGGTACGAAACGACCTGATCTAATTTCTCTGTTCCTTCGGAAAGGTCCATGTAGGGGACGAATGAAGTTAGACCACTACCTTCTATTCTATCGTCCCACTTCCATTCTGTAAATGCGAGACACGATGATTTTCTCGCCCAGTGCGGCAACAGCTTCATCGATCAGGTTTTGTACCGTTTTCTTTTCGTCTTTGAAGAACGGCTGTTCGGTCAAACAGGTTTCCTGGTAAAACTTCTCGAGCTTGCCAGTCACGATCTTATCCGCGATAGCATCAGGCTTACCTTTTAATTCGTCCGAGCCACGGATAATCTCCTTTTCTTTCTCAAGGACATCCTCCGGAACATCCTCACGGCTGACGTATTCAGCCTTCATCGCGGCGACTTGCATCGCAAGCGTGTGCGCGAGATCGCGGAATGTCTCGTTACGGGCGACAAAGTCAGTCTCGCAGTTGAGCTCGACCATCGCGGCAACCCGTTGATCAACTCCATGATGATATACCCCGATCACGCCTTCGGCGGTCTCCCGACCTGAGCGTTTTTCTGCTTTCATCGCGCCCTTTTGACGGATGAAGTCCATCGCTTTGTCGTGATCTCCTCCGGCAGATTCGAGCGCTTCTTTGCAGAGATTGAAGCCTGCTCCGGTTTCATCACGCAACTGCTTTATTTCTTCAAGAGTGATTGCCATCGTTTTCTATTTCCGCAATGTTATTTTTTTGATTTTGCAGACTTCGCAGGCTTCTTTGAGGCGGAAGCTTTCTTTGTCGCTTTTTTTGCCGGGGTCTTTGCAGATGCTGTTTTTTTCGTCTGAGTCTTTGCCGTCTTCGGAGAAGCCTTTTTTGCTTTTGATACAGGCTTCTTTGGTTCACTTTTCACAGCGCTTTTCACAACCTCAGCGGACTTCACTCGTACAACTCGTCTTTTTTCCTGTTTTGCATGTTTTTCCGATTTCGGCATCGACGACCCGCCCGAACTCACCGGTGCATGAGCAGACTCATTCAATTCACTCTGCATCACCCGCACCACACGGCCTTCTCCCAGCGGACGGCTCACCATTTCGGGTGCCGTCGCAATTTTCCCTTCTTTCATCGCCTTCAACCGCTGAATCTCCGATTCACGTTCCTTGCGGACACGTTCCTCCTCGGCTTCCGTTTCCGATTTGACCTGATTGATACGCGCCTGGTAATCGTTTCGCAGTTTGATGAGCTGTGCGCTCGTTTCCGCTCCGGTGAACGACTGAACAAGGACATTCATGAATAGCTCGATCGATTTGATCGCATCGTCATTTCCCGGAATCACATAGTCCACAAGCGAGGGATCGCAATTCGTATCGACGACCGCAACTACCGGAATGCCGATCTTGCGCGCCTCTTTAATGGCAATTTTTTCAACTTTCGTATCGAAAACGATCATGACGGCGGGCTTCGCATCCATAAACCGGATCCCTTCGTACATCTGGGCAAGCCGGTCACGTTCCCGCTCGAGCAGAAGCCGCTCACGCTTCGTTTCGTACCCTCTCGCCGCCGCAAGGTCCTGCTCAAGGTCCATCAATCTCTGGACACTCTTGCGCACCACTTTGAAATTGGTGAGTAACCCACCCGGCCACCGCCTGTTGATGTAGAACGCCCCATGGTCGCTTCCCGCATTCTTGACGATTGTCGCCGCCTGCCCCTTTGTTCCAACCAAAAGAATATTTCCCCGACGTGAGGCATCGACCAGAAAATTGACGGCATCCTTCATCATCGTCATCGTCTGGGTCAGATCAATGATGTGCATTCCGTTTCTGACATCGAAAATATACTGCCGCATCCGAGGATTCCACCTGCTGACCTTGTGACCGAAGTGTGAACCAGCTTCAAGAAGTTCCTGCAGTGACGGAAGCTGAACAGAAACCGGTTTTCGGGACGCAGATCCGGACTGGGTGGCTGGAGTTGACTGAGCTTTTTCTTGAGATTTCGCCGCCGCAACCTTCGCAGGCTTCACCGGTTTAACAGCCTTCGCAGGCTTCGCCGCAGGTTTGGCCACTCTTTTCTCTGTCTTTTTTTCTAAAATTTTTGAGGAAGACGTAGCGGATTTAACCGTTTTCGTCTTTGTGGAAGATTTTTTGGACTCCGGATCTCCGGATGCCGGTGCGGCAGTATCTTTTG
>JAQVGB010000067.1 GCA_028696915.1 Candidatus Dojkabacteria bacterium
TACTGCAACAATGCAGGGGATGTCGGATATCTGGATAAAAGTTTTATTCTCGGGACGACGTTCGAAGACATTAACGGAAATATCAATGATCTTGGGACCACAGTCGGCGGGATTGGCTCAGATGTGGCAAACCTGGGCACATCCCTTTCTGATATTGGGTCCGACGTTTCCGATCTGGGAGGCGCAGTCTCGGGAATTGGCCTCAGTTTGAGCGACCTCGATGTGTCGATAGCGGATCTTGGACTGACCATTACGGGAGAAGAAATCACCGACTTGACGACACTTTCCCATCTCATTACCGGAATCCAGACAACCGTCGACTCGATAGAAACGAAAATCGACCAGTTCACCGAAATTGAGACGAAAATTGACACCCTCATCGCAAAATGGGGAGAGCTGGAAGCCGAAGATCTCTATGATCAATCACTCTCTATCGCTGACGAGATCGAAGATTTGGGCACATTGGAGGTTTCCGCACCCTCCGCCCAGTTGAGCGGCACGGACTCGGCAGACATCAAGACCATCAAGAACACCGTCCTGTCAATGAAAGCGCTCATCGAGATCAACCGGAATTACCTCGAAACCCTGTCAAACCGGCCTATCGTCGAAACGTGGCTTGAGGAAGGTAGCATCGTTTTCAAAACGCTCATCACCAACCCCTCCCCGACCGCCGACCAGATGGTTGCTGTCGATTACTACCTTCCTCGTGAAGTCCAACAGGAACACATTCAGCACATCGACGACGGCCTTTCCTCAAGTTACGATACGGAACGCGATGCTCTGAGAATAACGGGGTCATTCACGCTTGCACCGCAGGAAACCCGCACGTTCACCGTCGAAGTCGACGACATCTGGACCATCGACGAGCAGGAGGTCGCGTCACTACGAAAACAGGCCCGTGAACTTGCAGGACCGCTCGAAGGGACCTCGTACTTCTCCCAGGGAAGCCTGCTCACATCCGACATCAACGCCTCTCTGGATACTGTTCTCGGCCTTGTCGATGAAACAGCCGCTCCGCAGACACGGATCCTCAACTACCGCAAGGCCCAGATCGAACTCAGTGCAGTCAAAGAGAAAATAAAGGCGCTTGAAACGCTCGTCGTATCGGCGGGCTCCATGAACACCATGTTCGGCTACATCGGTGGCTCCCAGACCTACGCCACCTGGGGTATCATGGTCGTCCTGCTGGGCGGGTTTGTATTCTTGACGCTATATACAAGATCGTTGTTAAAAAAAGAAAAATCGGTTAAGAAAGAAGACCTCTCCATCGTCACACCACCGAAATGATGTCATCTCTGTTCATCCTGCTTGCATCTCTTGCGTCTCCCCTTTTCATTCTGCCGGTCGAGAGAATCTTCCCCCATCCGCACATCATTGAGGAGCTCGTGAAGTTTTCAATTATCCTCTGTGCTATACACAAATCCGGACCAGAAGTCAGTAAAATAACGTCCGGACCCGGCGTCCTTCACCGTCCCTTCGTTCTAGTCACGCTTTCCGGTGTCTTATTCGCGCTTTCCGAATCGGTCCTGTACCTGACAAACATAGCTACTGCCGGAATATTCACTTCTTTACTTCCCAGACTACTCGCAACCGGGTTCTTGCATTCTGGCACAATGCTGATCATGTTTTTTTGTGCAAAAAAGGGAATATTCGGGGCTCTATTCGGACTTCTTATCGCAGTTTTCGCCCATTACGCATATAACCAATGGGCCGCAGGAATAGTGTTTTCCACGCTGAAATAGAATGACAGGCGCAACACGCCCCCCTTGCCAACACCCCTCATAATCCGGCATACTGGACACATGGAAATTCTTCATTGGTTTTCGATCGCCGTCGAAGCGGTCATCGCCCTGATGGGCATCAGCCTCGCGCTCACCAGGAAGCGCGTATACGGCTGGGGGTTTTTCGTGACGTTCTCGCTGTACGTGTTCTACGACCTGGCGAAGCACTACGAGCTCGATATTTCGAGCGATTTGCTCTACGTTGTCTTTTTCGTTGCCACCGTGTCCGCGTTGTGGGCGGTCTGGCAGTTACTTAAAGAAAAATAAACCATGGCACACATCGGCCTTCTTTTCGTCATCCTCGGTTGGGGATATCAGCTTTTCAGCAAAGGGAACGCTCTCAAACCGGCGTTTATCCTGATCTACAGTGCAGGAGTGGTACTGCTGACCGTTGACGGGTTCATGAACGACATGACCACACTCGCCGTTTTGAACGGAGTATCGCTTTTGACCGCGCTTGCGGTGTTGTTCAAAAACAGGAAGTAGAAAGTATCACACCGAAAAAAGATCACTCCCACTACTCCCCACTCTACGTTTCATCATCCGGAGGAATACCGAGCATTTGATTCCACTCCCACATGAATTCGGGACAGCTGGTTCCTTCATCCACCAACCGAATCCGTTCCAGATGAACAAATTCCTCAAGGTCTCTCATCCGTAGCCAAACCGAGTCTCTTTCCCGCCGATCCTCCTCTCTCCAGCGTCGAGCTCCAACATGAAGTTCAGATATTTCAATGCCTCCGACATCATTTGATATCACACCCCCGACAATTGGAATGCTGTGCCCTTCAAACACATCTGTTTCGAAAACGTCCAGTCCCACAAGAATACGCTGACAAAGAGCGGTCGCTCTGCTTCGTGCATCATTCCTCTTAAACACTGTATTAGAAATTCTACGCCACCAGCATTGAGACACAAGAGATCGAAGTTCCCCCACAGCCCTTTCAACGCCTAACAGGTAGCTCAATCTCAATTGCAACCGCAATAGTTCATCCTGGTCCTGACCCTCCGGACATTCCGGGCGATATTCCCTTTGCTGAAATGAATCATCATTCATAATTTGGATCGGTCAAGATAATTTTCCATTGCGTTGATCACCCTCACGCACAACCCTCTTCCGCCGCATACCTGAACGCGTGAACCCCTGAATCGGAGATCCATCCCAAACCGCCGTCACGTTTGGGCGTCCTCCACATCGAAAGGATTTCCGGGAGCATAGGATCAAACCGTTTATCGACGAATTCACCACATTGGTCACACTGCGCATTCCACAAAAGGAGCGTCTCTGTCATCGCGTTTAGCACGGAATCTTTCCCTGTGATCATGGCTTGCACGGCTCCCTCCTGACCTCTGGCTACCTCTACCCTTCCCAGGGCGAACGCTTGGCATACGTATCTTTCCGTGAAGTGGCAAACCAAAAAGTGCAGCATTGCGGTAGGATTATTCACACGTGTATGCCCCCAAATAACCGAATCAGAGCCAGAATCACCATCCATAGGCGCTTGTCCCTCACCGAACAGCAGATGACCACTCACAAGCCTCTCCATAAGACCCTGCATTGCACGCTTGTAGAGGTCGTCTTCCGGATTCACAAGCCGAGATAACTCCACTGACAGATCTTCTCTCCCTTGGTCTGTCATCACCCCGAGAAATTCCCGTAAGGTAAAATGCGATGCGCTCGACTGATCCCCCGACGAACCATACATAGCTCTCGCGGCATCCGCAATCACAAGGTCCTGATCCTGAAGCCCCAGCAGTATCTCACACAACCGCTGGTATCCTAAAAAGACTTTTGACACTCCTTCCGGATGTTCAAGGGCCCAATCGAGAGCAGGGATAATTTCGGGCACCATTGGTTCACAACCTTCTCTCGAAGGAGGGTCTGCTCGAACATACATCCCACCGAAAAATCGCGTATCACGGACAGGAACGTGAGTGTTCATTTATTACGATTATTACGATTTACACATCATTTAACACTATCGGTAACACTGGGGCAGTAGTTCCGGTACAATTATAAAACAAAGAGCAGAGAAGTAGTAGCACTATGGGACGGAAAAATCGTAACAGGCTCACTGGCCACCATACACACCTCCCCATCTTCACGGTATACTCA
>JAQVGB010000014.1 GCA_028696915.1 Candidatus Dojkabacteria bacterium
TCACCGGGAAGCGTTGAGCCCCGACGGGTACGGTGTCGGACCGCTACTCGAAATCCGGGATGTTCTGAGAGTGTTTGAACGCAGTCCCCAAAGGCCACAGATGCTGGAATCCCTTGCGATCGATATGGCGGGACGGCTTCTTGAGCTTGCAGGGGTGGTCCCGGAAGGTCAAGGAAACGCCATGGCACGGGCAAAACTCGAAAGCGGTGAGGCGGAGGAGAAGTTCTGGAGCATTGCCTTGGAGCAGGGTGCGGAAAAGAAAGTACGGTCCACGGACCTTATCGAGGCAGAGTGTTCCCATACGGTTGCGGCTGACCACAGCGGAATGATTTCACGGATCGGAAACGAGGAGGTTGTGAAAATCGCCCGGGCACTTGGCGCGCCGTTTATCAAAGAAGCGGGGATGTATTTGTACAAACTTCAGGGAGACAATGTGTCCTCGGGTGAGCCGTTAGTGACACTCTACGCGAGCAGTCCTGAGCGGTTGGAGATCGGAGTGGAAGTGCTGAGTCAGCACAAGAATTTCATTGAATATTGATCGGGCCGGGGACGGACGGAGGTGAGGCTGTTTGGTCCGGCGTAGATACCGGTACGGCGGTTGGTTGCGGAGATGATGGAACTGGTGTCGGGATGGCGACTTGCGGTGGAGCACTATTTTTCGGCGGGGGAGGCGGGCGGCGCGTTCTTCTTACAAAAAAGCGCACAATTCTGACGATGATCGTGAAGAATGCGACCACCCCGAACGCGAGTGAACAGACAGGAAGGAGCGTCACCGTAACCCGCCCCAGCATGGATGTCTGAATAGTCAGGTAGATCCGGTCGACATTCGAGTCGATACTTCCATAGCGGTTCTCAAGGTCACTTGCACTTAAAAGCTCGGTGTTTTCCGGGATTGAGTTTACTGCTGATATTTCGATACTGCTGCGCTCGGGTTCGGTGCTAATATCGGCGGTCACAATTTCCAGTGGATTGGGCTCGTCCGGATGGACGGAGGCTACGTACCACAGCGCGTGATCAAGGTCGCGACCGATAAACTCACGTCCTGTCTCGCCCCAGGTGGGGTCGATCGTGAGCCATCCGTACTCGGGGATCCACGCTTGAGCCCACTGGTGGTCTTCCTGCTCACCCGGGGAAAACCTGGGGTCATAGCCGTACCCGTACGCTGCCCGGGCAGGTATTCCCTGAGCGCGTGCGAGTGCGATCAAAAGATCGGCATATTCCATGCAGACAGAGCTTTCACCGTGGAGGGCCGCCAGTGCACCTCTGCGGGTATTGCGGGAGCCGTATTTGAAGTCATCGTAGTCGATCAGATCGATGATGAATTCATAATCTGCCCTGAGAATATCGATAATACTGGTGTGTTCCTGGGCAAGTTCACCGGCTTTTTGTCGGATCTCCGGGGCATCCGATTCCCAAAATTCGGCTGCCTGCAGGTACCGGTCCATCGATCCGTCCGATGGAATATCGAGCACCGTCGATTCATTGCCGGACTCCAGATCCGGTGCGTCTCCCGTTAGCTCGACGGTGATATAACCTTCGATGGAAATGGTATTTTTTTTGGTCGCATCGAGGACGAAGGAAGCGAAGACGTTTCCCTCGTCATCGTGCCAGACGGCGTGCGGATCGGGGGTGATTGTAGTGAAAAAAACATCCTGATTTGTTTCAGCATAATTGCGCGGAAGAATGACGGTGTACTGACCTTTGGATAGGAATGAAAACTGGTTGGGGGTTATTGTGTCCCACGGAAGCACCGGCTGTGCAATTTTGAATGCATATGTCTGCCGGTTTCCTATCTGATGCCAGACCGATGTCCCGATAATGCTTTCCGTTGAAAACGTATATACGGTGCCGACCGTGGTCTCGGACGTGCTGGCGGGGAGGGGGAGCGTGAACGTGGGCGGAGGCATCGTCTTTGGAACGGTCAGCGTCGTTGTATACGAGATCTGGGTCGTCGTATGTGTGTCAGGGTCTGTGGAAAGCTGTTGGTAGCTTTCATCCAGGCCGGGAATATACACGTTGATCACTGATCCTACCGTTTCCACCAATTCGTCTGCATCGTATTCAAGCTGAAATACAATCGATTGTCCGGGGGTGACGGAGCGTGAGAAGGGGACCTCGACGACAATTTCTTCGTTGTGGGTTTGCGTTGAGCAATCAAGCGGTCTTCCATTCCCATCGGTCACTCGTATGGATGCCGTTTTGCTATCGATTTCCGACTGGTCGAATCCTTCTTTGAAATTCTGAATAATAAACTCCTCAACCGAGGTGGCTGGAAGATAGTATGCAGAAGATCGGTTGGTGAGTGTTCTGCGTTCGCTGATGTGAAGAGTCTCTCCGCTTTCAGAGACGGTATACGAGCGATTAATTGAAATGTCGAAATCAGCTGCGTGAACGGGTGAAACCGGCAGGAGCAGGCGGGCTGTCAGAATGATGCCGACCATTATCCGCGTTGTAGCAGTGAAAACCTTTCGTGCGGCAGTCATAATTATTTCATTATAGAGGGGAACGTGTGCGAGTACAAACAGTGCTGTAGCGTTTTCGTTTTTCTTTCCGTCGCCCGTGGACATGTTATAATCAGCGCGGTTAAAAAGGTGTTTTTATTGGTTGTTTGAAATGGCAGTTATCCGTTCTCACAGTTTGACGATTGGTATCGTCGGCCTTCCGAATTCCGGAAAGTCGACGCTTTTTAACGCTCTGACGAAAAGTGCAGTTCCTGCCGAGAATTATCCCTTCTGTACGATCGATAAGAATGTCGGCGTTATAAAAGTTTCCGAGCCGCGCCTTGATGCGTTGGCGTCGTTTTACAACGCGCGTGCTGTCGTTCCTTCGGCTATGACGTTTGTCGATATAGCCGGTCTGGTGAAAGGAGCTTCGCAGGGTGAGGGGCTGGGAAATCAGTTCCTGGGACATATCAGGGAAGCTGATGCCATTATGTACATGCTAAGGGCGTTTCACAGTGATTCGATAACACATGTCTACGAGCGTGTGGACCCCGCCGACGACCTTCGCATCGTGCGCTCGGAGCTTATTCTTAAAGACATCGAAACGGTCAGTCGGAAAATTGACGAACTGAAGGGCACGTCGAAGTCAGGAATGACGGATGAAAGCAGGGAGCGTCTTACGCTTTATCAGATGGTCCTTGACCAGTTGAACGCGGAAGTCCCGGCTGACGCGGTGTCGCTGAACGAAGATCAGCGGAATCTGCTGGGCGATCTGTGGTTGCTCACGGATAAACCAGCTTTTTATGTGCTGAATATCAAAGGAGGGGTAGACGAGCCGGACCTCGAGCGGTGGGTTGATGATGTCAGAACGTCAGTGCCCGAGCACGAGCGTGCATTTGTTGTTCCTCTGGACTGCAAAATGGAGGGCGAGATGAGTGAACTGTCTCAAGAGGAACGGAACGATCTTCTGTCGCTGGTCGATCAGTACCGTGGCATCGACGATCTGGTTGTGATTGCCGTCAACAGGCTTAACCTGATGACGTTTTTTACGGGAAATGCAGATGAGGTCAACGCGTGGACGATCCGGAAGGGCGCCACCATCAAAGAAGCGGCCGGAGTGATCCACACTGATCTTGAAAACAGCTTCGTCGCGGCAGAAGTGGTGCCTGTCGAGGACATGATGGCCGCAGGCGGGTGGGTTTCCTCGCGTGACAAAGGTATCGTCAAAACGGTCAGCCGTGACTATCTGGTCAAGGATGGCGACTATGTCCATATTCTTGCCCACGCCGGAAAGTAGTTGCATCCTGTGTCGTATTGAGAAAGCGCACATTTCCCGGAATTCTCACCAAGATATCGCGAATCCGATAAGCAGGATAAGAACGCTGACCACGGTAGCGAGCCGTACCAGCACCGTATGCCGTGCGGTGCCCGCACGGAATTTCCAGTGATTTGCAAGAATGGCAATTCCTTCAGATGCGCCAATCGTTCCGCCGATGACGGCGGCTGTCGTTGCAAAGTCTGAAAACCCTGCAAGGACAAGCACAAGTGGCGGGGCGGTTGTCAACGCAAGCGACAAAGAGCGGGGGATCCGGTAATCGAGTGAAAAGATTTCCATAAGGCTGTGACCGATCCCGATGAATGCGGTCGAAATCCCGATGAAGCCTGCAATGGCCAGAAACGTAACCCACCATGAGGAACCGAGCCCCGAAAGTGCGTCCTGACTGACTGTTCCAGAGGTCGTGATAACAAAAAATGAAAAGAGCGCGTAGAGAAGTACCGCGATAGCAATTCCTGTCCACGTGCTGACAAGGATCAGCTTTCTCGAATCAGTAATCTCTTTCATTGCCGGGATAGCCGCGCTCCCACCAAGCGCTCCGACGGTTACACCCCACATTCTTCCGAGATGTTCGAGGAAATGTGGAACTCCGGGCTGCGCAGAAATGGACAGGGTCTCCGTGACCTGTCCTGGATTATTTCTCAACATCAGAAGAATTGCTCCTGTGCTGATTGCGCCGAGTATTGCGATTTTGACAGACGACAGTGTGATATTCACGCGGTTTCGTATCCGGGCCTGCTGTGCGAGGGCTAAAGATACGAGAACGACCATGATGCACGATATCAACACCGCAGGGGCCTCGACGTCGGCGAGATTGCGGACGATGAGGGACCCGAACGTGCCGAGAATAAGTGTGTACATGATGAGCGAACCGTAGCGGCTGATTATAAGGCAGATTCCCGCGAGATGCTTCGCCCGTGTTCCCCAGATTTTTCCGGTAATTCCCGGAAGCTGGTGACGTCCGATCCCTTTTTCGAGCAGAATGTCGGCATAGAACGTGTACATGATTGAATTAAGCAATCCCACGCCGACAAGAAAAAGCACACCGAGAGGAAACGAGCCGCTATAGGCGAAGGGAAGTGCAAATATTCCCACTCCGACGGTCACTCCGAGGAATGATGCGATGAGCGCGATGAATTTTTTATGCGAAGTGTTCATGCGAATGGGTGCGGGAATTACAATCGTCCGTTCCAGTCTATCATTAACGCCAGCCGGCATCAAAAACCGTTCCAACTTCTACTGCCTGTTGCCTGCGCAGAAAGATTCTGATATTATTCTCAGCGCACTGGTGTTTTATTGGGTATGTATCTAGCCCGCAACTAATATCTGTGTAAAGAGAATCGAAGCATGGCAGAGCAAGGGGTTGGTTATGAGATGATGGTCATTTTCAAACCGCTGCTTCCCGACGATGTCCGAAAGGGGTCGCATCAGGCGATCATCGATATCATCCGCAATCATGGCGGTGAAGTCGTTAACGCCGATGTCTGGGGCAAGCGGTACCTGGCGTATCCCATACAGTCTCATGACGAAGGGTATTACATTGTTTACGAGTTTCAGCTTCCGCCATCCGCACTTTCGGATGTGCAGTTCGAACTGAAACGGATAACCGAGGTCCTTCGCTTTCTGATATCCAAAATCGATGGAGCGGAAGGTGTTGGTAAGCGGCTTAACAAAAAGATCATAGATATTTAAATCTCTGATCAGTCCGGACCGGTATACTCGTACTCAATAAATTATTCTAATAATTCAGATGGCGTCTCGATCGCTTAATATGGTTCTTTTGATCGGAAACCTCACCCGTGATCCCGAAATCCGGTATACCTCCAGCGGAGCAGCTGTGTGTTCGTTTGGAATTGCGACGAACCGGTCCTGGAAGGATGCGGACGGCGAGGTCAGGGAAGAGGCGGAATTTCACAATCTGGTCGCGTGGAATAAAATGGCGGAAATTTGCTACCAGATCCTTGCGAAAGGAATGAAGGTCTTTATCCGAGGTGAACTCAGGACTCGGAGCTGGGAGGACGATGCAGGAAGCACCCGGTATCGTACAGAGATCAAGATTAACGATATGATGTTACTCGACAGCAAAGGGAAACAAGGTGCCGGAGGCGGAACTGTTTCCGAACAAAGTGAAGAAGTTGCAATCGAGGATGTTGTTGCCGACGAAGTATCGGCAAACTTGGCAGGCGGCGATGACAAACCTGCCGCAAAGAAACCGACAAAGAAGTCGAGCGAGAAGAAACCGAAAAAAGCGTCTGACGCAGGTGGCGTCGGTGATCCTCTCGAAGATGAACTGCCATTCTAACTAACGTATTGAAAAGGAAATCGTAGTAACGTGGACCCGCAGGCTGAAAAAACAGAGAAAACAGAACAAACAAAAAATCCGCTGTCGGATGTCTTCGATGACTCTGAAATCGTCGATGAGCCACGGCAGAGGAGGGGACGGCGTGTACGTATGGAACTGAAGTGTCCGTTCTGTGAGTCAGGTGTAGACTGTGTGACCTACAAGGATGTCTACCAGCTGAAGAAATACACGTCGGTTCGTGGTAAGATCATTGGTAGAGATAAATCGGGAATGTGCGCCCGGCATCAGCGCCAGCTTTCGTCAGCGATCAAAAAGGCACGGTACATGGCGCTTCTCCCATATGTCTCAATCACCAAATAAGATAAGCATGCCTGCCCCCGATGCAGTCATCGTCTCTGCTACAGATGCAGAGAGATTCGCATCTGTTCGTGTCATTGACGCGGGGCACGCTCTCGTACCTGCTCACCGCATCCGATTACTCCTCTGCGGCGTCATGGTCTGAAAGCCTGTCTATTCCGCTTCCGTTGGGTTTCATGTTGTCCGATCTTGACGATGTGCTGGCCCAAAGCCTTCCCGTCTGGGCTGAAAGCATCGGATGGGACATTGTGAAGTGCCGAAATGATGTATGCCTTCTTTCACTATGTGAAGGAGATTGTGTCGGAGGTGTAAGTCTTCTTGTTTCTCCTGAGTATGATGCCGATGAGTTCCGTTCCCTGGTACTGGGGGTTCATGCGTATACCGCCAGCAAAGAAATGACGATAGAAGCGATTTCACGGTACCTCGAGGTCCTCGAAAAGCCGCGGGTGCTGGTTGTCGATCTGGGGTGGGACGAAATTGCGGTCTATCATGTTTCTCGGGGACACAGCGGGTCTTCCCGTGAAGGCAGGGTCGTCGTGAGGGAGTCGTGTGTGGAAGAGGAGTACCTGCGGCGTCTGCCCGGACTGATCAAATCGAACATCCTGTCCGTTTCCCTCCGGCATGATGTCGTCATTGACCTCCTCAACAATGTGAGGGCGCGCCGGATTGTGGGTGCGCAGTCTCCCCATGTACAGGATGTCCTTCGCGCGTATATCACCTCTGCTCTGATCAATATGAAAGACCGGGAGGTGCATACGTTCGGAACCGGTAGTGATCGGGGGATTGTTCTTGTATCCGGAGAAATGGCGCAGGCACTTCCCGAACCGGTACTTTTGCTTTCTGTCATCGATGGACTTCAACTGCGGGGAACGTATGAAATAGCGGTCGATGGGGGGCAGCGGATGCCGGCGTGGAACCTGACACTAACCGGTAAGTCTCTTCCGCTTTCTCCAAATGTTGTTTTTGAGAATACGTACCTGTATATCTCGACGGAGCGGGGTGCAAGCGGAAGCCGCGGGAGGCTTGCGTTTCGGGGCTTACTGGCGGAGCGGCATGACGGAGACGTTTCGAACATCGACAAGAACACCGTTGTGCCACCCCGCAGGGATCCGCGGATGATTGTCGGTCAGTGCGGGGAGATCCACTCGTTTTCTGTTTCCGGCGGTGGATCGGTACTTCTTCAACCGGCGAAGTCCGTCTTTTATCCGAACCTCGAGCGGCGTAGGTCCGACGGAACGGAGTATCTTGCTGCGGATTTTTCCACCGCTGTCGATTCGATCATCATCGATAACAGGGAAATCCCGATCAGGTATGGACCGGATGTCCACACGAATTCCAGGAAAATATCGGGGTGGGTGCAAGGTCTTCCCGCTAAGATGAAACGGCGGAGCATATGATCGTCCCACTGCATGTCACCGTCAAAACCATGCCAAACCAGCGCTTTGTGATTTCATTTGCCGGTGACGCGGCATGCCTTGTCAGGGTAGGGGATGTCGTGGTCCCTTCAACAATTATCTTTGAAGGACGGTCCAGTGAAATATTGCAAACCGTCCATCTCTGCAAGGAACTTGGTGTACCACTCGGAGATGTGGAGAAGTATCTCAGGAAGACGGACGGCGTTATCGTTGAGGAAGGGGATGTCATCGCGTACAGAACTGTCGCGGTTGGGACAGTCGAGCGGGTTGTAAAAGCGTTGACTGACGGGAGAATTTCGACAGCAAGGCTTGATACCGGGGTTGTCGACATCCGTGCCCCGTTTGTTTCCGCATCTATCCCGGCTGGCGTGCACGGGAGGGTTTCGAAAATAGTACCCGAACGAAATGGCGAGCGCACGATCGAGCTGTCTGTAACGGGCCACACCGCCGCCCCATTTATCTGCCGTGGACCTGATGTTTCGGCACCACTGTTTATGCTCAAGGATGGAATGTCGCTGTACCGTCCGTCGGACGTGCCGGAGGACTGCAAGGGAAAGATTGTGGTCGCCGGCAGGTCGCTCTCGCTTGCGTTGTATGAAAAGCTTGTCTCGATGGGTTCGTCGGGGGTTATTGCGGGCGGTATTCCGTTTACCGAGTGGGCGCTGTTCGATCAGTGTGCCGTACCGGTATTCATCACGGAAGGATGGGGGGTTATTCCGGTAAACAGCGTCCTGATGGCTGTTCTTACGGAATGTGCCGGAGATTTCTGTTTTCTTAACTGCTCTGAGAACAAGATGGTTATCTGTCCGTCGGGTGTTATTCCCTCTCCGGAGGAGAGCTGTCCGGTATCGCTTGTGGATCTTAGTCCGGGGCAGGAGGTGCAGATATGGGATATGCCGTACTGGGGGGTCTGTGGTACAGTCGTCAGTATTCACGAGCCAGAAGAGCTTGTGCAGGTTCTTTTTAAAAGCGGTGAAAAAGTGGTTGTGGGGGTCCGGAGTATTATGGCAATCGGTGAGGAGTGAGGTGCTGTCCGCAGTGGGACGTTTTCGTTGCGTTTTATTAAGATTTCCCGTTTGTTCCTTGGCATGAATGGGTATAATTAGCGTGAAACACGCCATCAGGTGTATAATGTTTATACATATGTATTCATCAAAACGTCCGTACAATCATGACGCGGTCCCAAGTCAGAGGAGTCGCTCTTCAGGAAGCTCGTACCTCTCCGTTATCGGAGCGGTCCTTGTTGCAGTTTGTGTCTTTGCGACGGGTTTCTTTGCTGGAAAAATCTGGGGTGGACAGGTCGGCATAGAAGAAGGAACGCCACTGTACTCACTCATTGGCAAGCGGCAGAACGCTGAGGTGACCGAGCTGGACTTCGATTTGTTCTGGAACGTCTGGCAGACGATCCAGTCTGAATATGTCGAGCGCAACGTATCCGAAAAAGAGTTGTTCTACGGAGCTATCAAAGGAATGGTTTCCGGCGTCGATGACCCGGTAACGGTATTTTTGACACCTGAGGAGACTCAGCAGTACATGGAAGGGAACCAGGGAAAGTTCGAGGGCATTGGAGCTGAACTGGGATATGAAGGCGGTGTGGTAGTCATTGTGTCTCCCCTTGAAGGATCTCCGGCAATTGAATCGGGTTTGCGGTCCGGGGATGCGGTCCTGAGAGTTGACGGGGTTGATGTGACGGGAAAGAGCGTTTTCGAAGTGGTTGCCCTGCTGAGGGGGGAGCGGGGAACGGACGTTGTGATAACGGTAGCGCGTTCGGGGCAGAACGAAACAATGGATATTACCGTGACGCGTGGTGAGATCACGGTTCCGAGCATTACGTATGAAGGAACCGAAGAAGGCATTGCAGTTATCGATGTCGACCGGTTTTCGGAATCGTCGATTATCGCATGGGAGTCGTTGTGGAGCTCGGTTGTTACCAGTGCTCTTGCAGACAGCCCGGAGGGGGTAGTCCTTGATCTTCGTGGAAATCCAGGGGGGTATTTCAATGCGGCAGTCTACGCGGCAGGAGAATTCCTTCCCGAGGGTTCACGGGTGGCTGTTCAGACAGACCGTGACGGTAATGAGCAGACGTTCACGGTCAGCCGCGATGGTAAGCTTCTTGATATTCCGCTGGTCGTTCTTGTGGACGGGGGCAGTGCGTCCGCTTCGGAGATTCTCGCTGGTGCACTTCAATTTCATAACAGGGCGCAGATCATTGGTGAACGCACATATGGAAAGGGCACCGCTCAACAAGTCGTGGACTATCCTGACGGCTCAAGTCTGCACATCACGACGTTGAAATGGGTCCTTCCGGACGGTCAGTGGCTGAACCCTGAAAATGTGATCGAGCCGGATGCCGAGGTGGAGCTCACGGACGAAGACTTCAGGAACGGTCTGGACCCGCAAATGGAATCTGCCCGGCAGTACTTAAGTTCTCAATAACCGAGTCGATGAAAGTAATTTTACTGCAGGATGTTGCGACGGTGGGAAGCCGGGGGGATGTCGTGGAGGTGTCTCCCGGATATGGAATTAATTATCTTCTGCCAAGAGGGCTTGCGGTGTCCGCAACGGCCGATGCATTACAAAACGCCCAGAATTTGAAACAGCGCAAGATGGAGAAACAAAATGAGCGCCGCGGCATTGTTGACCGGATATCGGGAACGGCCGCAAACAAAAGCGTGCAGATTACTGCGAAGGCAAGCAAGGGTGGGCGTCTCTACGGATCGCTTTCCCAAACGGATCTTGTTACGGAACTTGAAAAAGCATGGGATATCAGCGGCAAAGGGGTGTCAGTCACGGTCGATCTTGCTCAGCCGATCCATGAGGTCGGCAAATATCCGCTCGAGATAGAGCTGTCGGACGGGTCTCAGAGCAGGAAATTCGACATGGTTGTCTCCGTCGTCGCCGAATAATGACAGAAACGCAGGAGTAATACGTCCTGCAAATAAATTGTTGATATTCATTCCGATGGCAGATATGAGAGGATCAGCTTCTGTGCAGGACCAGCCGCACAACAAACAAGCGGTCCTGCCGAAACGTTCCGGAGGGCGAAGGCTTGCGGCTGGATGTCTGGTGACCGGTTTTCTTGGAGTCCTTCTGCTTGTTGCCCTTGCCATTGCGGGGGTTGTTGCCGCTCCGTCTATCAGGAACTGGATTTCTAACTCGGATATTCCATTTTTCAATTCACTGTCAGAGACAGTCATCGAGGGATCGCGCGAGGTCATTATCGAGGAAAATTGGGTGACCGATGTCGTCGAGAGGTCGAGCAAGGGTGTCGTCAGCATCGCAATCGCTGAAGCAAGTCTGGACCCTTCACAGGGGACCATAAGCGACTCGATTGGTATCGGGACCGGCTTTGTGATCGACGAGGACGGAGTAATCCTGACAAACCAGCATGTCGTGTCAGACCCTGATGCGTCGTACATAGCAATAGGATGGGATGGTCAGCGGTATACCGTGACGGATATCGCGCGTGACGATGTGAACGATTTTGCCATCCTCCGTGTCGAAGGGGCCGGCGATCTCGAAGCACTGCCACTTGGTACGTCGCAGTCTCTGCAGTTGGGCCAGTTTGTGGTTGCTATAGGAAATCCTCTCGGGGACCTGCCGGGAACGGTGACGACCGGCGTGATCAGTGGTCTCGGACGGTCCGTCACGGCAAGCAGTGGAGGATTCTGGGGCACGGCACGGACCTATGAGGATGTTATTCAGACAGATGCGGCGATCAATCCCGGGAATTCCGGAGGGCCGCTCCTTGATTCAGAGGGAATGGTTATCGGCATCAATTTTGCGACGACGTCCGGTGCGGACAATATTTCGTTTGCTCTCCCGATCGACCGGGCAAAGGAGCGGATTGTCGAGTACAATGCCAACGGGCGCTTCATCAAGCCGTACTTCGGCGTGGAGTATGTGCTGATCTCACGCTC
This sequence comes from Candidatus Dojkabacteria bacterium, assembly GCA_028696915.1. GTDB lineage: Bacteria > Patescibacteriota > Dojkabacteria > SC72 > JAFGCJ01 > JAQVGB01. Next base: position 11,772 of record JAQVGB010000014.1, read on the forward strand.
TGAGGCGATGTTTTACGAGGACGTCGTGCCCGGGGCCTTTGTCCGCCGTGTCGTGGCGGGAAGCCCTGCAGCAGACGCCGGGGTGCAGAGTGGGGATATCATCACGAGAATTGACGGAAATCCGGTAACGACCTCTTTCTCATCGATCATTCAAGGGTACAGTGTGGGAGACGAGGTGGCGGTGGACGTATGGCGAGAGGGAGAAACGCAGACGATGACGGTTGTCCTGACCGAAGCGGAGTAGGGGAGAACTGATATTCTGTCCTTCAGCAGGTCTTTCGGGTCCCGCTGCATGGGCAGGGCTTCTACCGGAACAGCTGTTATGTCTGTATCGAAACAAACCGTGTGATCTCGAAGGGGTCGGTGTGTACTGTTATCCGGGCGTCCGGATAGAATCTGTTCGCGAAATCGAGCAGTGTTTCAAGCACACGGGGATCGGCTTCAAGAAGGATTACCCCGTGCTCGTGCAGGCGTTCAAGTGCCTGAATGAGGAATGTTCGTATGAGATCGACACCATTGATACCGCCGTCGAGTGCAATGTGCGGCTCGTAGTGCTTAACGCTTTTTGGAAGAGTATCAATATCCACATGCCTGATGTACGGCAGATTTCCGACGATAATATCAAGCTTGATATCCTCCGGCACCGGTTCTAGCAAGCTTCCCTCGAAAAGCCGGACCGTACGAGTCAGCTGGTAGGCGGAGAGGTTCTTTCGCGCGATTTTCAGGGCCTTACCGGAAATATCCGAGGCGAAATAGCTGACCGGCTCCCGGAGATGGAGGGCTGTTGAAATGATGATGCACCCGCTTCCTGTTCCGACGTCGAGAATGGAAAGCTTCCGTTTGTTCTGGTCGGGATCTGTCCGGCATTGAAATGTGCCGTTGTGTAATTTCTGGTGTGCCGCATCGAGGGTGAGGTTGACGAGAGACTCTGTTTCGACGCGGGGGATGAGTGTATCTTTGGAAACATAGAAGCGGCAGTCGTAGAAATCAGCTGAACCGGTGATGTATTCCAGCGGCTCGTCTTTTTTGAGCCGTCTGACGATGCGTTCCAGCCGGCCCAACTGCTCAAGGGTCAGCTTTTTGTCGAGCGACTGCAGAATGCCTGTTTCATTGAGCTCTACGACGTGCTCCATGATGCGGATGGTGTCCGTGTCTTTGTTCGCAAGTTTAGACCGTACGGTGCGGGAAATATGCGCGAGGGCCTGTTGTATTGTCATGCGCTCGGTGGACTGTTTTTTTCGCGTCGTAGCATTTGCTTGTTTCATGATGCCGGTTGATGAGCTGAATGTGTGTTGAGCGCTTTCATATCGGAAAGAAGCTCGTCGAGATCACCGTGGAGCACCGTCGTCAAATTGTGCCATGACTTTTTCAACCGATGGTCGGTGATGCGGTTTTGGGGGAAATTGTAGGTTCTCACTTTTTCCGCCCGCTGTGCCGTTTTTATGTGCTCCTTGCGCAGAGCGGCCCGCTCCTGTTGTTGTTCTTCCAACTGCCGGTCGTACAAACGGGTGCGCAACAGCGACAGTGCAGTTTGCCGGTTTTTGAGCTGGGAACGGCTTTCCTGACAGCTGACGATGATGCCGGTCGGAAGGTGAGTTATGCGTATCGCCGAGTCCGTTTTGTTGACGTGCTGTCCTCCGGCGCCTGACGAGCGGTAGGTGTCTATTCGCATGTCCTCGGGCTTGATCTCGATGTCAATGTCTTCCGCTTCGGGCATAACCGCAACTGACGCGGTCGAGGTGTGGATCCTACCCGAACTTTCCGTTGCCGGGATGCGTTGAACGCGGTGGACACCGCTTTCCCACTTGAACAATCCGAACGCGCCTTCTCCCGAAACAGATGCGGTGATTTCCTTGAATCCTCCCGTTTCAGACAAATGCTGGTTCAAAACTTCAACCGAGAACCCTTTTTGAGCGGCATACAGGCTGTACATCCGGAAAAGGTCTGCGGCAAACAGTGCGGCCTCTTCGCCGCCGGCTCCCGCCCTGATTTCAAAAACGGCGTTGCGCTCATCACGGTCATCATCAACGTGTTCCAGTTTCGCAATTTCTTCCTGTATTCGTGAGAGCAGGGCGTTGCGCTGTTGTGAGATGTCGGAAATTTCCTGGCGTGCAAGCTCCAGGAGCTGTGTGTCCTGTTCAGATGATATGATCTGGTCTGCCTGGGCCTGACGATTATCGAGGATGTCGAGAGTGGCCAGCAGTGACGCGAGGGGCTGAAGCTTGTTGAATGTTTTCCATTGCTGGGGAGTCTGAGGGCTTGTGATGGCGCTGATCTTCTTTCTGTAGGTATCGAGAATGTTGGTATCCATAGGTGTGGAAAAGAACGATGAAGATGAGCGTTGGTACAGCTACTTGGACATGTTCTTCAACAGGTCCTTGAGCGTTTGCCCGGACCCTGCCTTTGCCGTCAGCCGGTCAGCCTTTGCCTGTTTGCGGCGGGCCATTTTTTCTCGTTTGGTAATAACGCGCTGTGCGGCCTGTTTTCTGCGGTCTTCGAATTTCGAGACAAGGTTTGCGGTATCGACGATCCGTTGTTCACCGGTGTAGAAGGGATGGCACTTGGAGCAGAGCTCGGTCGTGATTGCCGTAACGGTCGAGCCCGTGACGAACGTATTGCCGCATGAGCACGTGACGGTTACCTGTGTATTGTATTTCGGATGGCCATTCTTTTTCATTGCGAAGGTGATTATAGCAGGGGTTGTGAAGCGAGGCAAATATGGCGCTGGCAAAGCAGGTTTTGGTTCTGAACGGGATCCGTAGATGAATGTGACCGCAACTGTCCGCAGAGAATAGGTACAACGAAAAATAAACCAATAGAGCCGCTACCGGAGCACGCTTGACATATACCCCAGGGGGTATACAATGTGTGTATTCGGTAAATTATTCACCCGCTATCCCTATGCCCAAAACAGGACGATCGACCCTCGAGGACCGCCTCCATCGCATTGAAGGACAACTTCGTGCGATAGAAACGATGCTGAGCGGGGGAGAGGACCTCCAGAAAGTCATGATACAGCTCGAGGCGGTTATTTCCGGACTTCAGGGCGTGAAAGTCGAGCTTGTGAAGAAAAACGTCGAAAAAAAACTGCAGGAGCATATGCGTGAGGCACTTGACCTGCTCAGGTGATAGTTTCTGATCATTGTTCAGATTTCATCTATTCTCTACCGGCTTGACGGTGACAAACCGTGGATGCCCTCTGATGTGCAGATCGTGTATAATTGCGGTGCTCTGTATTAAGTGTTGTGTCCCTGTACCTATGAACCCAAAAATCTCTTCGGCCGATCGGCCATCTCGAGCTCCTGGAGGGCAATCTTTTCGAGAAAGGTTATCCAGAAAGTTTTCGGCGCTATCTGCGCTTACCAGCAGGAAGGTCGGTGAGGGAAAAAGAGCCGTCCGTCGTGCCGGTTCCGTGCGGCATCCGAAAAACGGGACACGACAAGACAGCACAAAGCCGGCAAGCAGGAAAGACCGGATAATCGGTGCGGTGAAGAAAGCCGGATCGTACGTGATCGTTCTTGCTTGTGTATACGCACTGATAATGCCTATTGCTCCGCAGATTGGCTTCTGGCTCAAGTCGATGAACGAGGAAGGGGTGTACCGCCAGCACGGGGACGCAGAGATGCAGATCAGCTTTGCTGATTTTGACAGCGAAACTGAGGATGAGTTGCGTTCTCAAAATACCCTGATCATTCCGGTCATCGGTCTCGACGTTCAGATTGTGGAGGGCGCCGATGACGAGGCACTTGAACGGGGGGCGTGGCGCAGGCCGGCAACAAGCACACCGGATAAGGGTGGGAATACGGTCATAACCGGCCACCGGTTCAAGTACCTTCCACCGAGCAACCTGACGTTCTATCATCTTGATAAAGTAAAAGAAGGGGATCTCATCATTGTCTATTGGAACGGTCTCCGCTATGATTACTCGGTCGTCGATATTTTCGTTGTCGAACCGACGCAGATCGAGGTTGAAGCACCGACAGACGAACCGCGGCTGACGTTGTATACCTGTACCCCGTTGTGGACGGCGAGCAAGCGGCTTGTCATCGTTGCAGAGCCGTTTATCCAGTCTGAAGCCGAGGAGGGCATGGAGGATTCTCCAGAGGACGGAACGTCGGAAGAGGCCGAAGCCGGTGCGGAAACTGCCGATTGATGTAAGTTATGATGTTTTGAGAAATGGTATTGAAGTATTATGGGTTGAGCTGTTTTACGGTAAAGTCCGGTGCGTCGACGCTGGTCACCGACCCGTTTTCTCCCAAGGATGTGGGGTTGTCGCTTCCGCAACTTGAAACTGACGCCGTTGTCTATACCGAGGGACGCGAGGTAGTCCTTGAGGGGGCTAAAGAACGGATTGTTCCCGCTCCGGCGCGTGTTGAGAATGGAAAGCGGATGCTTGAAATTTTCGAGCCGGGAGAATATGAAGTGGGAGAAATTTTTATCCGGGTGCTGAGCCGTCCGGAAATCATACTGATCACCGCTCAAGACGTGACGGTTGGCTATCTTGGCCTGCGCAAGGAGATTGATCTGAAGGCTTCATTCGATGATGTCGGAATGGTCGACTACCTGATCGTGCCGGTTGGGGATAGCGGATTATTTCCCGAGTGGACGCAGGTAGACGAGCTGATCGAGAACATCGGTCCAGGGATTGTGATCCCATCCTGCTACCGTCTGGACCGCATGAAGGAACCGTATACCCGTCTTCTGTCCCTGTCCGACCTCTCGGGCAACCTGGGGGAGTACCGGACCGAGAAAAAGTTGAAACTGACCCCGGTCTCGATCACCGAAGAGTCGCAGTACGAAATTGTCGCGCTTCAGCCGGGATAGGGTAGGACTAATATGTGATCAGCGAGCCGGTGCCGCTTGCGAAAGTACCACCTCACAATATAGATGCTGAGAAATCAATTCTCGGGGCGATCCTTCTCGATAAGGAAGCGATGATCAAGGTCGCGGAATTCCTTTCTGCAGAACATTTCTACGACCCCCGTCACGGGGAAATTTACTCGGCCGTTATCGAGCTGTTTGATCAGGGTGTTCCT
>JAQVGB010000068.1 GCA_028696915.1 Candidatus Dojkabacteria bacterium
CACCGATAACGCTGACATAGACATCATCGGACGAAACATCGACCTTAGCCCGCCTCGAAAGCACCGCGCACAACATCTCAAGCCGCTGTCGTGCAATCCCCGTCGGCAGTCTCCGGGGAGAACCGAACACAGCAGGGGCCGTTAACGCCTGTATCTCGACAAAAAACGTCCGCGAGCCTTTCACAACAGCACACATTGCAGACCCCGGCGTCAGCTCCTGCTGGCTCCCGAACAAATCGCCCGGGTCATCGACTTCAACCAACCCCTGCCCCGTCATTTCAAAAACACCCACCTCATCGGTCGTACCGAACCTATTCTTACTGCACCGTAAAATCCGGTGGACACCCCGGTCATCCCCTTCGAAATGCACGACCGCGTCAACAACATGCTCCAGGACCTTCGGCCCCGCAATAGCACCTTCCTTGGTCACCTGACCGACAATGATCACCGGAATCCCCTGCGATTTCGCCGCCTGCGTCAACCGTGTCCCCGACTCCCTGACCTGCGTAATGCTTCCGGGAAAACTGGTCACATCTGCTGTGGAAAGCGACTGCACAGAATCGACGATCACAACCCCTGGTTTCTGCTCGACAAGAGCCGCGGTGATTCGATCTACGTCTGTTTCTTCGGTGAACAGAAGGGTATCCCTTTTCGTTGCCTTCCCGTCAGTTCTGGGGCCGCTCAGGCGCTCAAAACGCGAGCCGATCTGGGACAGTGATTCCTCGCCGCTGACATACAGGACGGGGATCCTCAAAGAAAGGTCCATCGCAACCTGGAGAAGCAATGTCGACTTCCCGATTCCCGGCTCACCGGCAAGGAGCACTACTTCTCCGCCGACAAGCCCGCCCCCCAACACACGGTCGAGCTCGTTCATCCCCAAGGATAATCGTGGAAGTGCCTTCGGCCGATCCGCTTTCTCCAGGACCGTCACGACAGCGGGCTTTCCTGCTCTCGTCCGTCCGGCAGGTAGCTCCTCACGAATCTGCTGTTCAAGAGAGCCCCACGTGCCACACTCAGGACACTTTCCGGCCCATTTGACCGTCTCATATCCACACGAGACGCACACATAGACGGATTTTGAACTTTTGCCTGAACGACCGGTACCTGCCATGTTTTCGTAAGGGTTATGCCCGCCGCGCCCTCGCGGCAAATACAGGAACACTCGTCAACTAAGCGGCTTTGGACACAAACAGTTTGTCCAAATTGGGGGATTTGATAACGTTGAGCTTCTTTGCGCGGGGAACTGCCCGCTTACTTCTCGAAACCACCCCTCCGCCATACTGAAGCAGATACGTCGCAACCGATGTTTCAACGTATTCCTGGATCGTCCTGCGAAGCGGCCTCGCGCCGTATTCTTCACTGAAACCGCGCTCCACAACGAAATCTTTCGCGTCGTCGTCCAGCGTGACCCGCACCATTTTTCCTTCAAGACGCTCATTGAGCTCATCTAACAACAGGTCGACAATCTTTCGTGCGTCCCTTCTCGTCAGCGAGCGGAAAATAACTATGTCGTCGAGACGGTTGATAAGCTCGGGTGGAAGAGTCCCTTTTAGCTCCTGTTCCAGCGTCTCCTTCATGCCGTCATAGGCGGATTCGATGTCACGGTCGGTCCGTTCCTTGCGTTCTGCCTGTGCCGTGAACCCGAGGATCCGGTCGCGCCGGATTTCCTCCGCACCGATATTCGACGTTAGAATGACAACCGTATTTTTGAAATTGACCCGCCGTCCTTTCCCATCGGTCAAATGACCGTACTCGAGAATCTGCAGCAGGACGTTTAGCACGTCGATATGCGCCTTTTCAATTTCATCAAAAAGGATCACCGAATGCGGCTGACGGCGGACCTGCTCGGTCAACATGCCGCCCTCACGGTACCCCACATACCCCGGAGGTGACCCGAGAAGCTTCGAAACACTGTGCATTTCCATCATTTCGCTCATATCGATCTGGATCAGCCGGTCCTCATTCCCAAACAGCTCGCGGGTGAGGATCTTGGCAAGCTCGGTCTTTCCAACACCCGTTGGCCCCAGGAACAAAAATGAGGCCCAGGGCCGGTCACCACTGGTCACACCGGTCCTCGCACGTTTGATCGCGTTGGCAACCTTGCGCACCGCCTCCTCCTGCCCAACGACATACTTCCGGAGCGTGTCCTCAAGTTTGATAAGCTCCGAAGACTCCTCCACCCCGATTGTCGTCAGCGGGATACCGGTCCACCCGGAAATGAGCCGTCTGACGATATCCGCGTCAACCCAGTACTTTTTCGATCGCTTGATCTTGCCGCGGCGTTTTTTTATATCGGAAATCAGGTCCTTCTGAGCCACTTCCTTCTGCCTCCAGTCGGACGCCACATCGAGCTCCCCACGTTTCACCGCACCTTCTTTTGCAACTTTCATCTTTCGGTATTCGCGGACCGCATCTTCAAGCTCGTCACTCGTCCCTTCCAACTCCAGCCTCCGGGCGGCAGCCGCCTCGTCCATCAGATCGATCGCTTTGTCCGGAAGGTACCGGTCACTCACATACTGAGAGGTAAGCGTTACTGCAGAGTTGAGCGCCTCGTCGGTGATAACAACACCATGATGATCCTCAAGGATCGGTCTGATCTGATTGAGAATTGTCACCGTTTCCTCGACCGAAGGCTCTTCAAGCATGACTTTTTGAAATCTGCGGCTCAACGCCGGGTCTTCCTCGAAATACCGATTGTAATCGACGACCGTCGTCGCGCCGATACATCGGACATTTCCATTGACAAGGGCCGGTTTCAGTACCGACGCGACATCAAGGCCACCCCCGGCCGCCGCCCCCATGCCAAGAATGGTGTGTATCTCATCGACAAACAGAATGGTCCGAGGTGAATTTGCCACTTCGTTGATAACCGCCATCATTTTTTCCTCCATATCGCCCCGCATTTTGCTTCCTGCTATGATGCTCGTGACATCAAGGGAAATGATCCGGGCATCGGTCAAAAGAGACGGAACCTCACCGCTGGCAACTCGCTGTGCCAACCCTTCGACAAGCGCAGTCTTTCCAACACCAGCCTCACCAACAACCACAGGATTGTTTTTCCTCCGTCGGGAAAGGATATTTATCATCTGGGACAGCTCCTCCTCACGACCGACAAGCGGGTCAAGCTGGCCTTTCCGCGCCAGATCGGTCAGATCGGTACCCAGAACATCGAGCACGGACGGACGTGACTCCTGTTTCGACCGTGACGGCTTCGAAAGCACTCCCTGCGGATATGTCGTGAAATTGAACACATTGCGCCGGATATCCTCGACCCGGATACCTGCATCGCTCAACTCTTTGACAAAGTCCTGATCGGTGTCATCAAGGACCGCGAGCAGAAGGTGCTCCGTCCCAACGTACACATGGTCTTTCCGGCGAGCGATACTGAACGCTTTGTCGATAACCGCCCTGACCGCCTCGGAAAGCGATTTCTCTGATCCGGTCGAAATACCCGTTTTGGACGGAGTGAGCTTCGACAGGTCGACCCCACCCGCAAATCCAGCGACCGTTTCCGCCACATCGATATTCATCGCAGTCAGCATGCGGTACGCGATCCCTTCTTTGACCAGCAGCAACGCGAGAAAAAGATGGAACGGTTCAACGCTATCCGCCCCCATTTTTTCGGCGACCGCGGATGAAAGAGAAATTGCGGAAAAGGCGTTTTTTGTTAGTAGTGATAATGGATTTCGCACAATCCTATTATACCCTACACCCTCTTCAAACTCAATCCAAGATGCCGCTCAGTCTTCGATATTGAAAGGATTTTTACGTGCACTGCGTCACCTTCCTTAACAATATCATGCGGATCCTTTAC
>JAQVGB010000069.1 GCA_028696915.1 Candidatus Dojkabacteria bacterium
GCCGGCGCCTCACGCGACAACAGCCAGTGAATATTCGGTGTTTTAACTTCTTTGTTGGGGAAATGGATCATGACCGCAAGCTCCTGCGCATTGAGGACCAGATTATCGGTCATAGCCGGATACCGGTACAAAAAACTTTTCATGAAATCGCGCTCTGCAAACGCGCTTATTTTCGAGCGCTTCAACTCGTTCGATCCCGGGTTCGAGAACTGGTCGAACGTTCCCACGATATTGTTCAGATGCATCTTTGCGACAGCTTCATCCTTGGCAACAGCGACAATACGTAGTGCACAACTGAACCCCGGATACGAGCATTTTTTTGAAATCGCCTGCAGTTGTTCCTGACTGACATTTATACGTTTTTTTTCAGGGTCGCTATTGTTGGATTCCACCCTGCTGACAAACTTGCGGCCATTTTTCGACCATCTGCTTCCGGCCGGACTGATCACCATCTGGATCACCGCTCCCTCGCCGTGCTCGAACTTGCTCAAAGCGCTGGTGAGGTTCGCCATCGGGTCGCCTTCAAAAGACTCCGCCGTTTTGAGCGGCTGATAGGACTCGTCCGTCAGTTCCAGAGATGCAAACGAGACCGTACCATCCTCGTGAAAAATATTGTACTCCTCTGCTTCCTCAAAATCCGCGTCCTGATAGGAGCCGAGCACTTGTTTCTCAACCCAGCTGGCGAGTTTCCGCGGACAGTAGATGTAAAATCGGATTGCATCCGGCAGGCCCACAATTTCAAAACTGATACCGTGCTTGACCGTGGATGCGGCGCCGAACATACCCTTCCCGCCTCCGCCGATTCCCGATAGGTTCGCATACAGCTGTTCGGCGACTCCAATCTCAATCTCATTGTCCTTCGCAACCCGCACTTCATACAATGCCCAGTCCTTCGCCTTTTCATCGCGGTCCTTCAGCTTAAGGTACCGCAGGGTCAGGTATGTGATAACGCCAAGCGTCACAATAAAAAACAGGAACAGTGCCGGAAGGATCGCGTCTGAAGCATCGATCTGCCGTGAAATACCAGGCTGAGTAACGACTTCCTGCTGGGTCTGACCGGTCACCGGTGCGGTAGGACCCACCGTCTGTGCATATACCAAACTTTCCTGTATTAGTTGGTCCATGTGGCAGTATTGAAATAACCCCTTAAGACGTTTCGATCAGCACCCAATTCTATCATATACGGAAAGAGGAAATGATGGAACATACAAACAGAGGAACTACCTACAAAACAGAGCGGGCAATCTCAGTTTTGCTGAGAGAACAGGCTCGTGATACTGCCCCACATCTCCATGAGCCGCCTGAGCATGACGGCCTGCCATGTTTTGGCGCTCCTCACATCTCCCTTTTCAGACAACTCGGTAAGGTTCGACGCGACCGTCTTCGACGGCTGGTAGCCGAACATCATAGCTCTCGACGCCATACCTTGTGCCGTATTCTGCGTTCCAGCGGTAGTCGGGACCTCTTTTTTCTCGGCTGTCTGTGCAATAATTTCCGTTTGAGGATTTTCCTGCTGTTCCCGCGTTGTCTGATCTGCTGTTTCTTCTTGGGTCCGCTCCTCTTGATCAAACGCTTCTTTCTTAATCTCCTCCAAACGCGCCTTCGCGTCAAGCATTGTCACCTCCCCGGCAACAGGTGCCGTTACGCCTTGATCAATCGCTGGCTGTCCACCCGATGGGTCAGAAGACACCGGCCGTTCAGGCAACTGCACAACTTCGGTGGGAGGAAGAGATTGATCCGAGGACTCGAGTTCTTTTTTAATCAAATTTTTGACACTATCGGGAACGTCCGCATGCTGAAGAAGGAACCGGTCCACATTGCCCGGAGAAACACGGCTGGCAATTGCAAACTGACGCCACTCCATGAGGAGCTGTTCTGTACTTTGCCCTTCCCGTTCGGGCGATGTTGTTTTGCTCGATAAGTCCACTTCTGTTTCGTGCCCATCAAATTATCCGTCATCCGCACGAGGTAAAAGATTGTGCGATTATACCATATATTTCCGCCGTTCTTGCTGTAATTCCTTGTTCAATTGCCGTTCTCGCTCAGTTTGCCGTTTTTCGAACCTCTTTTTTCCGCGGGCAAGTCCAATCTCTATCTTTACCTTACCTCTCTTTTCATACAGCCTGAGACACACCAATGTCAATCCCCGCTCATTGATCTTCCCCTTCAGACTATCAATTTCCTCGCGACGCAGAAGGATCTTTCGGATCCTCAGCGGATCATAGTCCCCTCCGGTGTCCCCCTTCCATTGGGGAATGTGCGCACCCAGAAGCCATATTTCATCGTCCTTTATGGTCACATACGATTCCTTTATGCTTGCAAGGCCGCTTTTCACGGACTTTACCTCGCCTCCGGTCAGTACGAGACCACCCTCGACGGTATCCAAGATCTCGTAATCGAAGTATGCCTTCTTATTGCGGGAAAGGGACCGGTATGCCCCACGGTTATTCATTCTCCAATAATACCTTTAAAATCCTCGTTCCATCAAGCACGTACACGATCCGCTCATCGATGTCGACCACGATATCTTTCACTTCCGTGAAGATATCTTCGCGCTCGCCGCGGTACACGTACTGCCGCATAAACACCCCCACCCCCGGGTGACGCTCGCCGGTTGGCTTCTCTATCGATACAATCCGCTTGTTTTCAACATCATATACATAGAGCTTTCCGGAATCGTTCAAATTTGTTGATCCACAACAAAGGTTCCCTAAAGGCACGTCAAACCCGCTTAGAGAAAACGTATCCTGTTGCCCCGCAAAGAATCTGTACAACTTTTCACTACCATCACTCAATACATATATATTCCCGTCAATGAGAATATCCACCGCCTTATCGAACGCCCCGTGCCGGAAATATTCCTCCGGATAACTGTAGCCCTCTCCTGCCGGATACGACTTCAGCACTCGTGCCTCGTCCGCTTTCAACAGATACACGTTGTCGGCAAACGCACTGAGCTCCGTCACGGAACCGACTGTCCGAGCAGACAGCTCAGGCCTGACCCTAAACGTCCAGTCCGGCTCATTCTCATTCATATCGAGCGTAAGGACACCGACTTCGGAATCATAAATATACATATATCCATCCCCGATCGCGATGTTGCGCGGAGATTTCATTATGTCCCCGCTATTCGCAATTTTCTCTAGAACACCGTCCGAGGGAATGAACCGGTACACGGCATGCGACGCACGGTCGACAATATACAGCGGCTCCCCGTACTTTTCGAAATCGGTGATATCCGCAGATTCACCAAGCTTCAGATATAAATCGGCAAGAATCTCCAGCGTCCCATCCGTTTCCGAAACAGCAGAAACCCGGTTGATCAGATCGTAGACGGACTGAATCCCATCCCTCAGGTCCTCCACACGACTCTTCTGCTCCTCGTCGAGAACGTCACCGTCAAGACCATCCAATGTCTCGGTGGCGGAGGCAAGCGATGCTTCCGTTTCTTGCCTATTCTTCTGCACTTCCCACGCAGACGTCGCATCCTCGATCAGTGTACTCACCGAATCGAACGCGGCGGCTATCTGCTCCTGCTCCAGCCTCTGCTGACGTTGCGACCACGCGTACCATCCGATGAACACAACCGCAAGAATCAGACCGATCCCCAAAATTCTTTTCGAGGTGAGCATTCCTCCCGCAGGTTTTCCGAGCACCATCTTTTGCCGCGTAGAAGTTCTGATCTTCAAACCGGAAACCGACGCACCCACCTGCCGCTTGATCCCTGATACGAAACCCTTTTCTTTTGTTTTCTCCAGTAATGCCTTTGCCTTTTGAACAATCGG
>JAQVGB010000015.1 GCA_028696915.1 Candidatus Dojkabacteria bacterium
GGAATGGTCCTCCCCTATCCCCAACTCGTACTGAGAACAGAGCATTCCTTGAGATTTCACGCCGTGGATGTCAGTTTCTTTGATCTTACTAGTCCCTTCTGGAGTTTTAACTTTTGCTCCGGGAAGGGCGACCGGGACGATATCGCCCGTTTTGATATTCGGTGCGCCGCAGACAATGGTGAGCCTCTGTGTTCCTCCGGCATCCACTTCTGCTACATTCAGAGATGGTTTGGATGGATGCGGAGATATTTTGATGATTTTCCCGATACTGATGTTTTCATGAAGATGATTGAATGACAGGTTTCCGTGAGGTGCTTTCTGTGACGAACGTTCCGTTGCCTGGATGAGATCATTACTCGATGTATGACCGGACAGGCGTTGCAATTGATTGTCAAATGCCGCGGCGATGGTTTGGGGACCGGGGTTGTCCTCCCTCTCAAGATCTTCGGTGTATTCCAGTTTCTCAAAAAGCACGGCCGGCTTGCGGAGCCGATGTCCCGAAGGAATTTCATTATACATCCACCGGTCGGTCGTATCCGATACGTGCCCGGCCGTTGCAAGCTCGTGATTCTGGTCGGGTTTCTCACTGAGATTGAGAAGGTGTGTCAGCGTGTCAGCGGTGAACGGAAGGAACGGTTTCAGAAGCGTTCTGAGTGTTTCCACAAGCTGGACCGAATTGTACAGCGAGTGTCCTGCCCTGGCCTGATCAGTCTTCACCGTTTCCCATGGTTTTTCCGAATCGAAATGCTTGTTCGCGAAATGGCCCAATGCGAGTACCGCTTCTGTCGCCTTCACAAATTCTGTTTTCTCAAGATGCGTTTGAACGTCATGAAACGCCTGGATAATCTGGTCACGGACGTCCGGATCGAGACTGCCCTCCGGGACGATCCCTTCAAACCGGCGGTTAATAAACGTCAGAACACGGTTGATGAAATTTCCAATATTTGCAACAAGCTCATTGTTGTTGGCGTCGATGAAATCTTTCCAGATGAACTCGCGGTCTTGGCTTTCCGGCGCATAGCGGGCGAAGAAGTAGCGGATCACATCGGGATGGTAGCGGTCGAGCAGGGTTTCGAGGGTGATGCCGACTTTGTCTCCTTTCGACATTTTCTTGCCCCGGTAGGTCAGGATATTGTTTGCTGGCACATCGTACGGGAGATTGAGCGGTGCCCGTTTTGTTTCTCCGGGAAGTTTGCATGTTTCCCAGAGGTGGTCGTCTGAAAACTTCTTGTTGTAGCCGATAATCTCTGCCGGCCAGATAATAGTGTGGAACGGAACGTTGCCGCCCGCAATGAAATAGTAATGTCTGCAGTCGGGATTTTTCCAGAATTCTTCCCACTTTGCGGGATCGTTCTGATTGTGTGCCCATTCGATCGCTGCCGAAAGGTATCCAACCACCGCTTCGACCCAGACATAGAGCACTTTGTGCTCCCATCCTTTGACCGGAACCGGCACACCGTAGCTGAAGTCGCGGGTGACAGCCCGGGGTTTGAGACCTCCTTTGAGCCATCCGAGCGTGAATTCCCTCACCCACTTGCGCCAGTGGGTTTTATCTTGCAACCACTCGCTCAGTTCTCCCTGAACTTTGCTGAGGTCGAGATAGAAATGCTCTGTTTCGCGAATTTCCGGTTTTGCATCGGACAGTGTGCTGTAGGGATCGATAAGCTCCTCCGGGTCGAGCATGGTGCCGCACTCAGGGCACTCGTCACCGCGGGCGTTCGTTGCTCCGCAGTGTGGGCATGTTCCTCTGATATACCTGTCCGGAAGGAAGCGCTCCATTTTTGGATCATAGTATTGTCGTGTTTTTTTGATTGTGAGAAATCCGAGCTCGTTGAGGACAAGAAAGATATTCTGTGAAACCACTTTGTGATTTTCGGTGCCGGTCGTGGTGTAATTTTCATAGAGCAGTCCGAGTGTGTCGTATATTTTTTCGATCAATTCATGCGACTTTTTCGCAAGCTCCGCCGGTTCTATCCCCTGCTCTTCCGCGGCGAAAATGACCGGTGCCCCATGACTGTCGCTTCCTGATACCATGAGGACGCTATTCCCCCTCAGGCGGTGGTATCGTGCAAAAATATCGCACACGACGTACTGTCCGGCGAGATGGCCGACATGAATGTTTCCGTTTGCATACGGCCAGGAGACCCCGATGAAGATTGATTGTTGTGGTTGAATTTTCTTGTTCATGTGAGGTGCGTACTCAAAAGTTTAGCAGACGTTCATGAAGATGATAAGAAAACAAAAACCTCCCCTTCGGGAGGCATGTCCTGTGAAATCCTCAAGAAGATGTCACCGGTCACCCCTCCGCAGGGAGGATGCGCATTGCCACTTGCATTGCTTGTGATCGGTGTGAATGTGTCATTGCGAGATGATTATAGGGATTTAGGGTAAAATTCACAAGTTGGTAACGATTGTGGCGTAGAATTTCGGAGGGAGGGGGTGCTTCACTGTGATGTTGCTGTCCCCCTCCTGCCGGCCACCAGCTCTTTGCTGTGGGTGGTGGTTACTATTCTTGAGGCAGAATCTCGATCATGAGTCCGACGGAGTCGGACTTTATCAAGGCGTTCGCTCCTTCGAAAATGGCCACCGCGTCCTCGCCGACGTTGCGAAGGAACTCAACGATGGCATTTGCCCAGTCTTTGACTGAACCTTGAACGCAGATTGCCGGATGGTCGCCTGGCTGGCGAGCGGTAACGTCAGCGCGATCGCTGAACTGGAACCAAACGCCTCCGGGTGATGCAACAAAGATCGCCCGGCCCCAGTTCGCCTCGATCCGGTGTACAACAGGCCAGCCCAATTCCGTCCACAGTCGCTCAACTATGTCGAGCTTTCCTGCTGGGACACCCCAGGATGCATGGTCGCATTCCGGGATCTCCTCCAACCTCTCGAACAACCTTTTCGTCATCTTTCCTCCTGTTTGCAAAGAGCCCCACAATTCTATAAAGTGACGGATTCAAGAAACAGCAGACGCTTGTGAAAGCGCAGAATCCCTCAATACTCAGGGAAATTCTCCAGCGCAAACGGAAGGAGCTAGTTGCCCTGGAGACCGATATCGTAGGGATACTCCCCTTTCTTAAGGAAGATTTTCATAAAGAACGAGCGGATGCGGACTTTCATTTTTACCCGGGTGTAGAAGGATTTAAGCGGATGTACCGGACAGATGAAGAACTAGGAAAACTGCCGGTTCAACGTTATACCTGGGATGTGCTCATGCCGATGGATGTTATCGGGCCAGATTTCATGAACGAGTTGGTCAACCGTCAACTCGTTAATGAAAAACGGCATCCGTTCAGACCAAGAGAGATTGTGTCGCTCAATGATTGGACAAGGCATTTCCTTTCCTATCAATACAACCGTGACCATGAGTATTTGAACTCCCGAGAAATTCGCTTTATTGATGATCCAACGTTTGATATTGGAGTGGAGCTCACCATTGTCGGTGAGCATATTCTGATTGCATGCGCCCGGCGGAGTGAAGTATGGGGTTTGAAGATGAGAAGCGAGTTGTTAAGTGCGACCCTGAGGTCGATTTTCATGATGCAGTGGAGGCTCGCTGTTCCTGTGACTTCGGAGCTTGTCGATTCATGGGGTCCGAGCGAAATGCTTGATCACGAGCGGAAGCAGAATAAGAAAAAAAAGGAAAAGCGTGTTCACTAATTTGATGCGGTAGTTATCGTGCCGAAAGGTGAACCTGTCCTGCATTTGTCGTATTCCTGTCGTCACGGTATACTGTACTTACTCGTAATGATAATTTAATGAAATCTATCGTCCATGGCCGAACAACAGTCCGAAATGAATCAGAAACCTGAGCAGAAACAGCCACAATCGTCTGCTCAGCCGGTTTCCCAACCTGCCACTCCTAGTCCGTCTCAGCCCGCTTCCACCGAGGTCCCGAAAAAAAAGAATACGACGCTGATTATTCTCCTTGTGCTGTTCGTTGTTCTTCTTCTACCCTGCTGTGCCTGTGGTGCTCTGGCGATATTCAGCCGGGCGACGTTCGAGGATGTGGTGCTTGAGACAGTCGATGAGAATCTGAACACGAATTTCTTAGAAGAGGTCGTTGAAAAAGGGATTGAGAATGGCTCGAATGAAGATGTCGATATCGATCTTGACGAAGGGCAGTTCACCTGGGATTCGGAAGACGGCTCCGGGAGCATGGGAACGGTGACCGAGTGGCCGGATTCAGTGCCATCCGTTGTTCCGGAATTCACCTACGGTGATATTACCTATGCGATATCCTACGATGATGCCTCCGGCACCGGATGGTCGATGTCATTTGAGAATGTCGACGCCGATGCGTTTGATTCGTATACGTCGGACTTGGAGGATGCAGGATGGACGATCACGGGGACATATTCAGCCGAAGGAACATCGACCCTGATTGGTGAGAACGGGTCGTGGTCTGTTTCGTGCTCGTGCACCGACAGCGATCAGATGTGTCAGGTAATTGTTGGGGAGGTGACGGAATAGGACGACGTGACGCAAAATCCCAAGGTAAAAGCAGTAGTCTTCGATCTTGACGGAGTGTACTTCGAAACCGGAACGCCGGAGTTCAAACACGCGCTGTCTGAAAAATTTGGCATCCCCGAAGAAGAATTCGTCAGAGTGTACCTGAAAAGTGAGGAAATGTTCCGGTATAAAAAGGGAGAAATCGACGGAGAAACCTATTGGAACTGGGCAATTGACGAGTGGACGGTTGATGCGAAGATGGAAGAGCTTGTGGACCTGCTCATCGGAAGCTACACCGAAAGCGTCCGGGTCGTGAGATTTGTTGAGCACTTGCGGGAACAGGGAATCAAGACTGCGGTGTGTACGAATAACTTTCCCGAACGACTCAACGGTCTGGACCGCAGGTTCGACTTTCTCAAACGCTTTGACGTGGTGGTGTCATCGTTTAATGAAGGCATCATGAAACCTGACCCGGAAATTTTTAACCGTCTCCAGCAGAGACTAGCCTGTGAAAAAGCGGAGATCGTCATGAGCGACGACAAACCGGAGAACTGCGAAAAATTGAAAGAAATGGGATTTGAGGCGATATACTATACCGATTGGGACTCGTTTGTAGGAAGGTTGGTCGAGTTGGGGGTGGGTAATAATTCTTGATCTAGATGTTTTGTCATTCTAGCCATGGAGGCATCTGGCCATCACGTCTGTTACGGCTAGCATTTCCTGTGTTGTCTCCCGTGAGACACTGCTGTGAAATTACACGAAATCCACGTTTGAGAATAGCCTCGAGTTGATCCGTAACCCATGCACACTCTTGCGGAGATAGATCGGAGAACATATTGTCTGTTTCTTTGCCTGTGCAGATAATTGGCAGGATGAAGGTGAGGAAGTCGAAATATTCGGTAAGATCGTTTGTTGTTCTGGCAATTTCTTCTGCGCATTCACCCAAACCGTTGATGAGATGAGGAATAGTATCCTCTGATCTAATCGAATGGTCTGGATGAGTTTCGACATTGGCAAGTGCAGTGAAATAATCGGTTTTGAGATCTGTCCTATGTCGCCAGAGTTCAAAGAGAATCGCCGCCTGATAGCGGTAGGGATTTTCATCAGGTTTCAGTGATAGGGATCCTGAAATAACTTCATGAATACTTGAGCAAGCTTCGAGTCCAATCAAAACGTTTTTGTAATCATCTTTCGATAGCAACAGCAAAGGGGGGGGCATTCCCGTCTCTTGCTCGCTCTGGTCAAGACGAGTATCAGTGGTGAATGTTTTAGCAACCATAAGGATTTCTCGTAAAGTAACCAAACGGGATGATAATATTATAGGTCTTGTTTGTCAAACCATTTGTGGGGGTGATTTAATCTCGTGGGGACGAGGTGGCCTCTGACGTAGCAAATCCAGCATAGTGACAAATTCTGATCCAAACCGGTTTCCATATCTCGTTATCTCGGCTTGTTCTCCAGTATGCTGAGAGGCAATGACACGTGCTTGTGTAATTATCTGAGAGGTCGTTTGTTCGATCAAATTGTCGCTCTCTTGTTGGTCTTGATAGAAAAACCGGAGAATATACCGTATAAATTCTTCATAGACAGTTGTTTCTGCTTGAGTAGCTTGTAGATATCCAAGGCAACGAGACATGTTTGAAATGATATTTTGTGGGTGCCGAGTGAAGGCCCGTTCGCCACACTGTTGTTCATCTGCGAGTCCCGAGATAATGTCAAATTGCTGATTAATCCATAGTTCATGGAGTACACAGGTGCCAAAAAGTTCCCATTCACCAGCGTGACTAAGAAGGAAGAAAATCGCATCGCTTGGTTCTTTGGTGCACTCTCTTTTCAGCATATTCGAAAATGCAGTATCAAAAAAAGAGAGAAATGGGGTTCTGAGTAAACCATCTGTAGACACCGGAACGTCTGGCTGGGGATCTCCACGAGGTGTTGATGCTAAAGGTGCTGATCCTGAAAGTTGCATGAGAAGAATTCAAATTTATGAGTACGAATATAATACTATGGGGCGTATTTGTCAAATAGAATAACTCCCTTCTCCACCGAGAATGTTGAATTCGTATAATTTTTGGCGTAGTGTGGTTATGTATCGAAGATGCAAACAGGGCACACAATGAGTTGATGGGAAAGGAATATGTCAGAAAAGATCGTAATTAATGAAGTAGATCTGGGACCGGAAGTACCTTATATAGAAATTTATGACTCTGATTTAGTCGTGTCTGACATGGATTTCAGGGCGGTATGTGATCGTATAGGAAACGGTGCTGGATGGGAAACTGATGAAGAAACAATTAAGCGGTATATCGCAGATGAGTATCAGCGGGTTCTTGGTGCAAGTGCGAATTATCCAAAGCCGGGACCTTCAGGAGAAGATGAAGGTACGGGATCGGATTATTTTTCCAGGGCTATCTGTTCGGCATTGTCGGGAAAGGCAAGTTGGGCGGGGATAGTCAACGACTTTTTGGGAGTCACGGGGCACGAGCCATCTCATGCGATGGTTGCACACAATCTTCATGGTGGAGCATTGGAAGGCGTGATGACCAAAGAACAGGCGTTGGCCTTTCTCGTGCGAATAGGAGTTCCGCAAGAAGCGATCGATGACTTCTGCGAAAATGAAGAACAGGCTCCTCCGGATATTGTGATAGATTGACAAGGTCGTCCGTTTTGCCGAAAGATAGTTACTGAAACGAACTGCACCGTTTCGTATGGAAAACAAACTGCCAGTAACAATGTTCGTAAAAATTGCACGAATTGCGGTTGGGGTTCAAGTATGCTCCATTGCCTACCCGGGCTGTGTTGCGGATGGCGAAACATTTTCTGCAGTTTCTGCCGCCGGATATTCACTGGGCTTTTCGTGCGGGAGGAGCATTGATCATTACGGGAACAGCCGTCTTTCGCTTTCCCGGATACATGTGGACAATGAATTGGAGTGTTTTAAGCGGATGTTGGTACAGGGCCGCTAACCCATAGTTGGAATGCAGAGTTTCTGTGTCAATTTGTGCACACAATAAGTTAACGGGGTCCTCGCCTAAACCGTTGTTGTCATGTATAGTTTCACGTATGGTAGGATCAGAATCTCATATAGAAGCAGGAAGTCAATCTTCCGAGGGAGACGTGAACACGGGTCTGATACCGGGCGAAGTTATTCCTGAAGCAAAGTACAAACTCCAGGTTGTGTACGGGTCCCATTGTTCAGGCGAAGAACTTTCCCAAGGCGTCACTCACTTCTGGTCAGCAGAGGTAATGAAGCAGGTTGAGGACTATCATCCGACCCAAATTGTTGTCGATTCAATCCTTTCGATGACGACAGGTTCGTCTCTTGGGAAAAAAATTCCATTGCGACATCCGGGCGGTACATTTCCTGACCGGGATGTGTTGTATGTTCTTGGATCTGAAATTCTGACGGTGCATGAATCATTGAGAAATGGAGAGGTTGACGTATTGGACGCTCTTTTTCGGGGCAGAGCACGAGAAAAGGAAGCCGATAAACCCGTGGACGGTTCCGCATCTGTCGAAAGGGATCTATCTGTTGGATATGTTTCTGATGCCGCGCTGATAATTGGCCTGTTCATTGTTTCGATTGGTCTGAAGAATTGGCTAACAACGCAAAGTTTCAGTCGGAGGGACTTCCTCGTGCTTGCCGGTGCCGGGATTTGGGCAGCAAGAGGATTGAGTTTGGGTGCTGTTCTTAACGGTCTGAACACATCTGATGATGCAAGAAGGTCTCAAATTGTGTCTGCGATAACCAAGGTTATTAAACCTGTTTTCTTCAATAACGAGTTTTTGGAACTGCGCAATATCAAAGCCGGACTTGCGGCGCATGATAGTGCGAGAGAATTGAGCGCGCAGGGAAAAGTTTCGGGAGAAGTCAGGACCGCCATAGTCTTTGGCTCAGCCCATGTTCTTGAAGAAAATCCTGCGGGGGCCGAAGAACACCTGCTCGCTCAGTTGAGAAGCAGAGTGGAAGCGGTGGTCCCTGATCTAAGATCCTATTCTGGGTTGTCGGATGACAGACTTCATGCGGCCCTCTCGAAAATACTTGGAACATATGTGCGCTACGAGGTTCCCCAAGACCAAGGGGATGGCACCGATATATCATCCTCCGCGACTTTTCGGAAGACAGCGTGTGTTGAGCGGATGCTGGATGAAATATTTCAGAAATAAGCCCGGGGGATGTTGAGTGATCCGGTTCATTAGCCGATCAGTCTATATCGAACGTGAGTGTATAGTTATCACGATATATTTTGTATTGCCATGACATGTTCTAATGTGACATCTGCAATGTCTTCGTGTCTGATGTGTCCCGTGATAAACTGCTCGCTCGTTTGATACAACGGATGAAGTTGAAGTGCGCTTGATCGTTCCGCCCCTTTGCTGATAACTGCTCGAACGGTGCCTCCCACGCTGTTGAATGCCAAACCTACGTACATCCACGTGCCGTCTCTTGCACCGACATTTGCTCCGATAGTGTTGTAGGTGCCAAGATCATTCGGCCGCTCTATTGTACCGAGATGAAACACCAGACCGGGCGGTTCTTCCAGCATCTCTCTTAATTGCGTAACAAGGGCAATGCGCTGTTGTTCCTGGACCTGTGCGTCGGCGGTCGTTCTTGCAATGAGTTGGAGTGGTAACATGACGGTGAGCTCTCGGTAGTGTTCTAATAGTTCCAACTCTGCGCGCTCTGGGATTCTCACCGCTGATGTCTTGCCACGAACTGAGATTTCGCTCACTGCTTCTGCAATCGCTTCTCCAAACTTCTTCAATATGTCAATAGTATCGCCTTGTTCTTGTATTTGTTTGCCCGGCATAGGGAGATCATATATGAGTTTATAGGTTGGTACATGGAGAGTATACTACAGGATCAGGCGCTCTTAAAGATGCGTTAGAAAAAAGATGCCTTCGCGTGAGTTGTAGAGGGTCGGACAATGGCTGCAATTGCCGAATGGAACCATACTGTTCCCACCTCGCCAACCTACAACACTATAAGCTGGCTGGGTTGAAGTGCACGGATCGAACGTGAACCATTCTGCGCTGGAGCTTCGGATGGCAGGCCGGATCATTGATGAATTAAGGAGGTTGATCGGTATCATAGCAGATTCTGATTCAGCAACGAAGATCCTCAAACTCATTGGGTAAATGTACTCATTATCCACCGATCTTTCCCCTGCGACGTTTCATATGCAGAGTGTGAATTGAACTATCTGTGTCATCCAAAAGAAAAATGGAGAGATTATTGTGGATGAACGAGTGTATGTTGAGTCAGAGGCATGAACTATTGAGGAACAAGACGTTTGTTTGTAAATGCCTTACCGGAAGATGTCTTAAGGTATTTCTCGAATTGTTCAGCACTGTTCCTGTTATCAAAAACCAGATATGTGCGAATTTTCCATGGCTTAAATTGATTGGTGTGTTTTGACTTACCGGCATTGTGCTGCTTCATTCTTCGTGTAAGGTTTCTTGTAAATCCTCGATAAAGACGGCCTGAACAAGAAATACTTTCAATAATATATACGTAGTAATTCATGCGTTATTGATGATACTAGATGATTATTAAAGAAATATGAAATGCTGGTGAAAAAGGTAAGAGGTGGGGTGTGTCATTCTTCAGCAAACCTTCTTCATGGCGAAGCCATTCGAAGCCTTAGCGAAGAATGGTGGGGTATGTCATTCTTCACGCTGTTTCGAATGACACTCATTCTTCAGCAAACCTTCTTCATGGCGAAGCCATTCGAAGCCTTAGCGAAGAATGGTGGAGACGGGGGGAATCGAACCCCCGTCCAGAAATTTTGTCCCGATCCGACGCTACAAGTGTATTCAGCTTATCCAGATACTACCGCCCTCAAAGCTGACAAAAAAGACGGAGTTTTGGCGATTTTAGAGTTCGCGGGAGCGGCTCGCCGGGTTACCTTCCCGTATATCCCGACTGGTGAAAGATCACGGAGGCTTCATCAGGAGAAAGCGTCCCGGATCTGCAGAAGCTGTTTATGCAACTGCCATGTTGAGGTTGAAGCCGGCGACAGCCGCCTTCAGACCCGCAGCGACCGAAGCCGCGACGTTTTCAACACGTTTTACAAGCGTGTTTTCACTTGTTTGATTGATCGATTTTTTACAGAGCGATCTCTCTGACTTGACGAATCGGAACTCAGGCTTTCTGTCGAAACCTTGACGTCCCCAATGCCGATATTATAACATAAAATGTACTGTAAACCCATATCCTTACGTGCCCGCATCAGGCAGGAACAACACTATAAGTTAGCGGGACTTCGCCGCGAAAATATGCTAGACTGACCACAGTTGCACCACGTTTGTACGTCTGTGGTCACTCATTCTATACATGCCATGGCCAGTCAACTGCCCAAGTCGCTGAACCTGCTCCAACCTACAGAAACGCCGGTTTCTTCATGGGACCGTATTTATCTATGGGTATTTTCGATTGGACGTTACCTCATTATTGCGGTCGAATTGATCGTGCTGATCGCCTTTGCCGCGCGTTTCTCTCTTGACCGGAGGAACAACGATCTCAAAGAAAGCATTGCGGTGAAGGTCGAACTGCTCAAGGAGCAGAAGGACACCGAGGCTGAATTGAGGCGGGTGCAGTCAACTCTTTCAAATTTCAGCTATATGCTGGACCAGCAGGAGAAGCTGTCGTCTGATCTGTCCGAGATCCTGGACGACATTCCCTCTGAAATCGACGTGAGCATCTTTAGCATTTCACAGCTTTCTATCTCGTTTTCCGGAACTGCGCCGTCGTATGAGATCATGGCTGAGCTCGAGAAGGACTTGCGTGAGAATCCAGCGTATTCCAACGTCAAAGTCGAGCTGACTAAGCCCGGCGGAGTCGAGTCGAGCGTCGAGTACGTTATTCAGATCAGTACTGAACAGGAGGATACCAATGGCGGTCGTTAGCTACAAAGACACAATGCGGCGATTGTTGAAGAGCCCGATGCGTAAGACGTTCACCTTTCTAGGGGTGACGCTCATTGTTTTGGTTATCTTTCTGATGGGTGCAATCAAGCCGACCCTGAGCACAATTTCCAGGCTCAAGGGTGAGATCCGTGACCGGGAGAACGTGAACGAACAGATGCAGACAAAGATCAACAATATTCAGGCACTCCAGGAGGTATATCTATCCAGGGAAGAAGACTTCTCTATCATTCCTGTGTACTTTCCGTCAGACTCAGATTACAGTCTTTTGATGGCAAGTCTTGAAAAAGTTGTGAACGCTTACGGTTTTGAGCTCTCTTCATTGAGGATCGCGGTCGACGAAATCGAGAGGGCCAGCGGGACCTATCCGGGAATGAGTCGGGTCAATGTTTCTCTAAACGTGAGCGGGCAGAAGGTCAATGTCGTCGATCTTGTGGAGCATCTGGAATCGCTACCGGTGATGCCGAATCTTCTGTCCCTGTCGATCTCTCCAAAAAGTTCCGAGGGGATCGGGTCACAGGTTGATATGACAATTTCGATGTATATCTTTAAGACGTTGTAATATTTGAACCGATACTGAGATGACAAGGAAGTGGGTGCTGTTAATTCTTTTTTCCGTGGTGACGATCGGCGTTTGGATTGTCGTTGAGGTAACACAGCGGTTTCTCAGCACCGAGACGACACTTGACTACCAGACCTATCTGAAACCGATCAACCCTGATTTTGACGAAATATCACTACAGGAAATCAATACAAGAGAGCGTGAGAACGCACTGATTGAGCGTAATGCGCTCGACTAATCCTGCTCCCGTATAGTAAAAAACGACCTGCGGGTGAGCTCTTTGTCCTATGGGTTGGCGGGTTTAGTCGATGTAATCCTTGAGCCGTTTGTCGGTCGAAGCAATTTTCAATTTCTTAAGCGCCTTCGCCTCGATCTGACGGATACGTTCCCGGGTGACACCGAACTCCCGCCCGACTTCCTCCAGTGTCCGTGTGACACCGTCCTGAAGTCCGAAACGAAGCTCGAGAACCCTACGTTCGCGGTCCTGAAGCTGGTTTAAGATATTCTGCATCTGACTTCTGAGAAATGCGTTTGTAGCGATCGATTCCGGTGACGGCGACCTCCTGTCGGGAATAATGTCTGACAACTCGCTTTCCTGCTCTTTGCCGATCTGGGCTGACAGCGATTTCGGCTGTTGTGAGATGCGGAGAATTTCATGGACTTTGTCGATCTCGATGTCCATTTCCTTTGCAATTTCAGCGGCGGATGGTTTGCGGCCGAGTTTGGTGGAAAGCTGTGAGGTGACCTTGTTCAGTTTGTTGATGGTCTCGTGCATATGGACGGGAATGCGGATGGTCCGGGCCTGGTCCGCGATGGAGCGCGTGATCGCCTGCCTGATCCACCAGGTCGCGTATGTTGAGAACTTGAAGCCGCGGTGATAGTCAAATTTCTGCACCGCACGCATCAGCCCCATGTTTCCCTCCTGGATGAGATCGAGCAGATGGAGGCCTCTGTTGGCGTATCTTTTGGCGATGCTGACGACAAGGCGCAGGTTTGCGGTAACAAGGAGTTGTGAAGCTTCGACGTCCCCCTTCTCTATCCGTTTTGCGAGAATAACTTCCTCGGGGCCGGTCAGAAGCGGAGTTTTGCCGATTTCCTGGAGATATGACCGGATTGCGTCGGTTGTAATGTTTGACTGGATAGACTTGAGGATTTTGATCTTGTGTTCGAGGGTGAGCTCTTCCGGCTGTTCTTCCTGCTCCTCGAGTGACTCGTCGAGCACTTCGATGCCGTTGTACTGAAGCGTGATGAATATTTCGTCGAGAGCGTCGAGATGGTTTTCGACGGATGGAAATTCGAAGAGAATATCTTCCTGGGTTAAATACCCCTGCTCTTTTCCCTTGTCGACGAGTCTGTCGGCGATCTTTTTTGTGCGGGCTTGTTTGTCAGCCTTGCGGGAACCGGGTGTGTCAGGCATGATTACGTAGTGTGGTATAATAAGCTTCGATGGATACTGCTGTCAACAGTAAAAAAGAAAGATCAGGCAAAAAGTTTTTCATAGAGCATGTTGCGCGTTTCTGTGACCGATGTGGGCGGGCCTATAAGGAGGAGGATATCGAAATCCTTCAACGGACCGACTATTCCGTGATTATACATTTTGGGTGTCCAAACTGTAAAGCGCGTCATCTTGCGACCTTCATTAAGCCTCTGGGTATAACGAGCCGTGTGCCGGTCAATACAGATCTAGGGATCGAGGAGCTGTCATATTTTGCCGGCAGGCGAGGCATTTCGACAAACGATGTCCTTGATGTTCACGATATCCTGAAAAGTAACGGTCTGACGGTCAGGAAGCTTATGCGCATGGCAAGGCGCCGTGAAGCCGAGTAGCTGTTAATTCTCCCCATGGTGTACCCCTCCCCTATTCGGGTTGTAGCCCCGATATCTCTCCGAAGTTCATGAGGACCGTAGCTCCCTCTTCTCCTGTCAAAAATCGCACCTGACAGTAATCGTGCATCTGTGTCGGTTTCACCGTGATGCGTCGCAGGGCTCCTTCATAGGCGGTGATTTCAAGCGCAATCCCCCTGCGCGTTTCGGTTGACCACATCTGGTCGAACAAGAAATTTCCCAGGCCATAGAATACCGGTTTGCCATCAATAAACGTCATGCCTTGTATTTCGTGAGAGGAAACACCGGTCACAATGTCGGCACCGGCCTCCACCGCTTCACGTGTAATGCGGACCTGGTCCTCGCCCGGAGTTGTGCCGTATTCCGGCCACAAGTGCGTGTCGACCCAGACGATATCAGCGTCCTGTCTTGCGCGGCTGATTGTTTCCTGGAATCGTGCGGATTCATAGAAGGCTGTACCGGAGACGTTATCTCCAGCGATGACCCCGGCCGGCCCCATGTAGTTGACCCCGATGAAGGCGACACGTCCTGCTGGAGTATCGATAAATAATGGTGCCCACGCGTCAGTTTCGGTGTTGCCGCTACCGAAAAAAAGCATTTCACGCTGGCGGTAGAGGTCGAGCATGTTCGAAAACGTCTCTCTTCCGTAGTCGCACATGTGATTTCCCGTCAGACTGATCACGTCGATTCCCATGTCAAGGATATTCTGGATGTACTTCGGTTTTCCGCAGAACGCGGTGATGCCGGCGGGCTGTGAGCATCCCTCGACAAACGAAGTTTCGTTACTGATAATTGCGTAGTCAGCGGACAACATGAATTCTTTGACTGCATCGATCGGATAGTCGATGCGGCCGTGCACACGCTCGCACAGTTCCCAACCGGGCCCACCGGTCACCGATGTGCCTGTCTTTGCGAATGTCACGAAATCTGAGGGCTGAGGAAGCCGGGTGTCGAAGTGTCCATTGCCGATGGCCTCAGCTTCCCTCAGTGCCTTTTCGAGATCGGTCTGGACGTCAGGGGGAACGCTTGCAGAAATATGCATAACGAGCGGATAGGATGGATTTTCCCACGTCGACTTCGCGAGCGGGTCGAGTCCGGAGATAGGAATGGCTGTCAGATCAGGGGTGAGCTCGGATACCGGCATGAGGGATAGGCCTGTTTCTGAACTCTCTGGTTGTTCTTCAAACGTCAGCACGTCCGAAAATAGCTCTTTAACGAGGGTTTTATCCAGAGAGGATGAAATCATGCCAACCGCAGAGGGGGCATTGGCGGTGAAATTTCCAAATGGTTCTGCGGCGGCAAGGACGAGGAACAGGTCAAGCGATTCCGGGGTGTCGTGAACATCCGTGTCGATCGTAACGGTGATGTCGGCATCGTTTTCCTGGCTGTCCCTCCATCCGTTCAATTCAAACTCGGTAACCATGACCGTAGCGATCTCGGCCGGCACATTTTCATCGACAAAGTATCGCGTAACGGCCGCCTGTCCATCTCGGTCAGTATCGTTCTGCTGATCCTTTTCAAACACCCACCGTAACATTACCGCGGAAATCCCAAATACCGCACAGACGGCAAGCACCGCTAACAGTGGTCCCGCTACTCTTTTTGGATTAACGTTGCGAGGTTTGTTGATTGTCGTATCGAGATTGAGACTGATCACGGTGGTCCGCAGACTAAAGACTAAGGCTAAGGCTTCCGTAGCCCCTTTCCTTCCGTTTCCCCTTACTCTCCCCTATCGTTCCCACATGAGCTCGATGGTTCGGTCAACGGAAAGATCGGTGCGCTGAATGAGCGCGTTCAGCTCGCGGTGGACGTTTGTCAGGTCGATGGGCTCCCACCCGTTCGGATAGGTGATCTCGATGGTCCAGGGATCGCTTTGCAGTCCAGCCTGCTTTATCAATGAAAGATGGTAGCTGATCCGGCCGCCGGCTTCGAGGTTGAGCGGAAAGTCTTCCACCGAATCCCGGTTGATCGCGTATTCGATCGAGCATGAGGAACTGCCGTTCACCGGCACGGTGATCCATCCGGAAACACTGTGCAGACCCATGGTTTCGTCGAATGCACTTCTGACGGATGATAGGCCCTCTATTCTGATAATAGTTGAACCCTTGGGGATGTAGACTCTGAGAAAGTTCACATAGTCACCTTCCGGGTAGCGGTTTTCAGTGCTACGGTTGTTGTAGGTAAGTGAAATGGACTGCTTGATCTGGTCCTCGGACTGAATGGACGTTTGAATGCTCCCCGACCGGTCAACGAAGTGATTAGCCTTATTTGCTCCCCAGTTCCACTCGACGGGAAAGACGGGATTTCTTGTATTCTCAAGATGTCCACCCCATCCACGTTCCTGAACGACCGTCTGGACGTTTGTGTTGTGGAGGTAGAGCATGAGGTGTCGCTCGTCCAGGCTTTGCTGGATGACGGATGCTATTTGTGGCCACTGGTCCTTCGGCGAGGCAAGGATTCGCCGCATGATCTCGTTTGCGAGATTTGAAAGAAATACCGGCTTTCTGGTGCTTCCCGGCGTGAACTCACGGTGGATTTCAAGGACTTTGTCATAGAGATTGTCTGCGGTGACGGGTTCGGTCTCTCCTGCGA
>JAQVGB010000070.1 GCA_028696915.1 Candidatus Dojkabacteria bacterium
GGAGCAAAGTATGATTTCGTGCTGGGCCGGAACCTTGGCGGGATCGGGATATGGGCTCTTGGATATGACAACGGAAGGTCGGAATTGTGGAGCACGCTCCAGTCGAAATTCTCACAGGAACCGTTTCTTGTCATGTTTAAGAATGGGGTGACCGTGGCTCAGATTTCATCGCTTAATGCCAAACTTGGCGGGGAAATTGTCCGCACACTTGCCAGTCAGCATTCCTATCTGGTCCGGCCATTGTCGAAACGGTCGTCTGATCTGATTCAGGACTATCTCGGGCAGAGCATCGTGAAGAGTGCAGGTTTTGTGAAAAGCAGAGAGCTATCTGAATTGATGAGCGTCTCGTCACTCACGGAGGATCCTGCGGACAGCTCCGGTCAGTCAGATGAAACTGAAGGTAGTGCAGTGGAGGACTTGCAGTGACGATGCACCGATCCTTGACTGTGTGGAGGGGACTTCATAGAATGAACTTCATGCAAATGACACGAGTACTGCTGGCAGGATTCATGAGTGTTATCTTTCTGGCGTGTATAGCGGGAAGCGATGTCCGGGCAGCAGTCCCGACGGTGAAGCTGTATCCGGCGACCGGGTACGCGGAACTTGGTAAGAACTTCTCCATCGATATCATGCTTGATACCGGCGGGCAGGATACGATTTCTACGCAGGCAGTATTCAGGTTTGACCCGTCAAAAGTGCGGGTGACGAAGGCAGAGTACGGTGATCTGTACTGTCAGTATCCCACGGATGAGTATACGGTCGATAACACGCTTGGTTGGGTAAAACTGACGGGGTTTTGTCTCGATCCCGCCTACAATTCCGGGTCGTCTCCCGGACTGTTCGGACGGATCACCTTTATACCGCTCGTAACCGGGACCACGACGTTCAGGTTTGAAGAGACTGGAAGCGACGATGAATGGATTTCGAAACTCACCAATGACGGGAGTCCCCCGCAGGCCATAAGTCCGGTGATGTACACAGGTGGGACGTATACGATCGTCAGCAGTGTCAACTCGGGGGGATCGTCCGGACAGGGAAGTCTTCCGGGTGTCGGGCTGTTTGACGGAAAGGCGGCCATTTATGGCGGGGGATTGCTCGCGTGTGCGGGGACGGTGTTTGTTGCGGACACCGTCATCAGACGTATCAGGCGGAAATTCTCCGATAATCCGAGCGTCGTCATCCAGTAATTTCCATGAAAATAGCAATCGTTCACGACTGGCTTCTCAGCATGCGCGGGGCGGAGCGCTGTGTGGAAAGCATGTGCCGGGTGTTTCCTTCATCTGATATTTTCACGCTTTTTCATGATCAGGGAAGTGTCTCAAAAACGATTGAAGATCGCCGAATCGTCACGAGCTCTCTTCAAAAGATACCCGGCTGGAGAAAAAACTATCGGAGTCTTCTTCCGCTCATGCCATGTGCCGTCGAGCGTTTCGACCTCAGCACGTATGATGTGGTTATCTCGAGCAGTTCCTGTGTTGCAAAGGGAATAATCCCTCCTCGCCGTGGGACCCACGTGTCATATGTATACTCGCCGATGCGTTACATCTGGGACCTGTATCCTCAGTATTTTTTGAACCAACGTCTGATGCCCCGGTGGAGGGAGCGGCTTGCGGCTCCCGTGCTGCACGGTATGCGAATGTGGGATACGGCCTCTGCTCTGCGGCCGGATATGATACTGACGGTTTCGAACTATGCGGCAAAACGGATCGGGAACGTATGGGGAAGAACAGCTGAGGTCCTCTATCCGCCGGTGGATGTCAGTGCAATTGCGCTTGGAGAAAAGCGGTCTGATTACTTTTTGATGGTGACGACATTTGAACCGAATAAGCGGGTCGGGATTGTGATCGATGCGTTTAACGAGCTTGGACTGCCGCTTAAAGTTGTTGGAGGGACCGGACGGTTCGAGTCGCACTATAGAACTATTGCGAAGGACAACATCGAATTTCTCGGGTGGCTTCCTGATGAAACGGTTCGTCGGATGTATGGAGAGGCTCGTGCGCTCATATGTGCGGGTGTTGATGATTTCGGCATCATTCCGGTGGAAGCGGTAGCGGCAGGAACACCGGTGATCGGGTATGCGCGTGGCGGGATAATGGAGAGCGTTCGACCGATTGAGACATCGGGCGGTAGTGATCAATCTGTTGCCACCGGACTCTTTTTCGGTCCTGATCCATCGGAACTGATTTCGGCAGTGAAACGGTTTGACCTGATGGATGAGCGTATCTGGAATCGTCGGGCGATGCGAGAGACGGTCATGCGGTTTGACCGAAAGGTGTTTGAGCGGGAATTTAAAGCAATTGTCGAATCGGCGGTTTCAGCTTCATGATCATTTCATTACGATATTGACGGCAATTTGTGCTTTTTTAGGACTTCGCGTTATAATGGGGCACGTCCTATGAAGATTCTCATTGATGTAACGACGACGCAGGACCAGTTTGCGTCACGGGGGATAGGAAGGTTTACGAAGGAAATCGTATCGCGGATGGTTGCGCAATCCGCCGCGGAAAAACGTGACGATACATATCTGCTTCTGGCGTTCAATGCGCCGACCACACTGAATGGTCTGGTGAAAGAGTACCCGGATATGATCCGCACGCTCAATATGGGCAAGCCACGGCTTTCGGGGAAATTTAACCTGCTGTGGTGGATGCTTTTGTACTCTCCCTCGATCAGGCGGATAATTCGAAGAGAAAAGCCCGACGTATACTTCTGCCCCTATCTGCATCGGGGCTTTCCATCCGGCAGGATTCCGGCGATTGTCATGGTCTATGATTTTGCGCCACAGGTGATCGGACGGTATTCGTCTGCCCACAAGAATCTTGATTGGATCAGAAAAACACAGTACCATGCCGAGTTGAAGCGGATCCGTTTCGCCTCCGGTATAGCGGTCATTTCCGAGACGACCCGAAGCGACCTTGAGAAGTATGTTCCAAGCCTCGATATGTCAAAAACGAAGACAATCTACCTTGGAATTCCCGAATATCTCAAAATACGAAAGCCGCGAATGAACGTTTTGAAAAAGTATATCCCGTCGCGAGTTGTGCACCGTGGATACATTTTGTACTACGGAGGACTTGAGGCGAACAAGAACGTTCCGATGGTCGTCAAGGCATACCGGCGTCTGCTTGATCTATGGAAAGAAAGCGGCACGAAGCTGAAGCATCCGTACCTGGTGTTTGCCGGCGGCGATTTCACCCGTCTCGACATGCGGCATCCGGTCCTTGCGGAAGTGCGCAATTCCATCAGAGAACTTGATCTTGAGGATGACGTTTTCTTTACCGGTTTTTATGATGATGAGCATGTTGTCGATCTGTTGAACGCGGCATCGCTGTTTACCCATCTGTCGCTCTACGAAGGATTTGGATTTTCCCCACTTGAGGCAATGCGCAGTGGTGTGCCGGTGGTTGCAAGCAACCGGTCGTGTTATCCTGAAGTTCTTGGTGACGGGGCAGTGCTCGTCGATCCCGAAAATGTCGAGGATATTGCGCAGGCCTATTTGAAACTGCTGACATCCGAAAATGCTTCGGCAAAACAGGCAAAGAAAGGCAGGAAACGGTCGCTCAAGTACGATTGGGAAAAAACAACGAAGCAGTTGTATTCCTTCATGAAGCAGTCCGTCGAGGCGAAGAAAAAATAAGCTTTCATCTCCGAAAGAATGCCCGCAGAAGCATGTTCATGCCCGGAACAGATCTGTGTTCAGGGAGACGGCGGATCGAACTCAAA
>JAQVGB010000016.1 GCA_028696915.1 Candidatus Dojkabacteria bacterium
CGGTCCTTTCACAAGAATATAATCATCTCCGATACCAACGACCCTGCGTTGAATGGTGAACACATCCCCGCCCATCCGTCCGGCCATTTTTTTGCCCGGAAGGACCCGGCCAGGATCCGTTCCTGCTCCAATCGAGCCCGGTGATCTCTGTCGGTCCGACTGACCATGCGTCCGCGGTCCTCCATGAAATCCCCACCGCTTCACGACACCCGCAAATCCTTTGCCTTTCGTCACCCCCGTAACGGCAAGTATATCTCCCTCCTGAAAAACCTCCGCCCCAAACGAACTACCGGCATCAGCCTGCTCATCGACCGTCCACACATGCTTAGGGACGATTTTCGCAGATGCATACTTGCCTTTTTCCGCTTTTGTGGGACTGCGTTTCTGGTCAATCCCGATATCAATGCGCTTTATTTCATTATCTTTGCCGGAGACGAGACACACGACGTTTTTTGGTACACGGATAGCCGTAACCACAACGGCTTTGTCATCCTTGTACACCTGTGTCATTCCGTTTTTGTATCCAAGTGCGTACTTCACGCGATAGCACAAAAAGTTAAGCTCGAAAGCTTTCCCTGCAAAACGTTCAGCAAAAGTCCTACAGGATAATTTCCACGCCCACGCCGGAAGGAACCTGAAGATGCTGAAGTGCATCAATCGTTTGAGCAGTCGGTTCCAGGATGTCAATCAGCCGTTTATGCGTGCGCACTTCGAAGTGCTCCATCGACCGCTTGTAAATAAACGGTGATCTGTTCACCGCAAAACGCTGGGTCCTCGTCGGTAAAGGGATTGGACCGGAAACTTTCGCACCTGTCCGAACGGCGGTTTCGATGATGCTCTTGGTAGAGCTGTCGACGACTCGTGCGTCGTACCCTTTAAGCTTTACTCGGATCCTTGCAGGTGCAGCCATCTAAAAATAATAAAGAGCTTAGGGCCGCCAATCTGTAGTGACATAGCCACTACAGACCAGCGGAACTTGACCTATTTAACGATCTCTGTCACGACCCCTGCGCCGACAGTCTTACTGCCTTCGCGGATCGAGAACTTCTGACCTTTCTCGATAACAACGGGAACGATCAGTTTACAATCGAACACCACATTGTCGCCGGGCATGACCATCTCGGTACCTTCAGGAAGTGTAACTTCTCCCGTAACATCAGCAGTTCTGACATAGAACTGTGGTTTGTACCCGTTCACAAACGGTGTGTGACGTCCACCTTCCTCCTTGGTCAGGACATAGACCTGAGCCTTAAATTCGGTGTGCGTCTGCACACTTCCCGGTTTAGCAATGACCTGGCCACGCTGGACATCGGTCCGTTTGAGACCGCGAAGCAGAACACCAATGTTGTCACCAGCCATACCTTCATCGAGTGACTTATTGAACATTTCAACACCGGTGACTGCGGTCTTCTGATCCTTTGCACCCATTCCAAGCACATCGATATTATCACCAACTTTCACAACCCCACGATCCACTCTTCCTGTCACAACGGTGCCGCGTCCTTCAATTGAGAAGACATCCTCAACAGGCATCAGGAAATCCTGATCAATAGCCCGCTCAGGCACCTCAATATACTCGTCGACCGCTTCCATGAGTTTCTTGACTGCATCAAGCCCTTCCTGCTCACCGTCCTCAGCCTTCTTGGCATCGCCGACAATGACCGGGCACTGATCGTCATATTTGTATTTCTTAAGGAGCTCACGGATCTCAGACTCGATCAGCTCGAGAATTTCCTTGTCCGGTTCGCCGAACGTGTTGATAAACACGACGAGCTTCGGAACACCGACCTGCTGTGCGAGCACAATGTGCTCACGGGTCTGCGGCATAGCGCCGTCAGCGGAGCTGACAACAAGGATCGCTCCGTCCATCTGCGCCGCGCCGGTGATCATGTTCTTCACATAGTCCCGGTGGCCCGGACAGTCAACATGTGCATAATGCCGTTTCTCAGTTTCGTATTCCACATGAGCTACGGAAATAGTAACGCTTTTTGCGCGGGATTCAGGTGACTTGTCGAGCTTTTCGGCCCACTTCGCAAACTGATCGCCGGAAAATGCACGGAGAATTCCCCGTGCGAGCGTCGTTTTTCCGTGGTCCACGTGACCGATCGTACCGATGTTCACGTGCGGCTTTGTCCGCTCAAATTTCTGTGCCTCAGCCATATATATTGATATATGAAGTTAAATGTATTTTAAAACTGCGTAAAAACACGCAGGGTATATTAACAGAATTGGACTGACCTTTCAAGCAATTCTAGCATTATTTTCCCGTTCCTCCGGTACGCGCGTCGATAATTTCCTGTGCAATATTCCGGGGTACACGGTCATAATGTGAGAATTCCACATTGGGAACGCCTCTTCCGGACGTCATCGAGCGCAACTGGTTTGTGAACCCGAACAGCTCCGCAAGCGGGACTTTCGCTGTAATAACATGCAAATTACCCCGTGTTTCTGTTTTCTCGATCTTACCCCGTTTACCGCTTAAAAAACCGGTCACATCTCCTACAAAATCTTCAGGAGTGACAACATCAACATCCATGATCGGCTCAAGAAGGACAGGGTCGGCATGGGTTGACGCAGATTTAAACGCAGTCGCACCAGCGATCTTAAACGCCGACTCGGACGAGTCGACCTCATGATATGAACCATCATAGACCGCCACACGGACGTCGACGACCGGATATCCGGCTACAACACCCGAAAGCATTGCCTCCTTCACACCCTTCTGAATTGCCGGGATGAATTCCTTCGGAATAGCACCACCCTTAACCTCATCCTTGAACTCAAATCCCTCACCAGGCTCCTTCGGCTCGATGCGGATACGGCAGTGGCCGTACTGACCATGACCACCGGACTGATGAATGTATTTTCCTTCACCTTCAGCGATCCGCTGGACTGTTTCCTTGTAGGCGACCTGCGGCCGTCCGACATTCGCCTCGACATTGAACTCGCGGCGCATGCGGTCGACAATGATCTCAAGGTGAAGCTCACCCATACCGGAAATAATGGTCTGTCCGGTCTCTTCGTTGACTGAAATTCGAAATGTCGGATCCTCGTCGGAGAGCCTGCCGAGCGCAACACCCATCTTCTCTTGGTCAGCCTTCGATTTCGGCTCGATCGCGACATTGACGACAGGGTCGGGAAAGTCGATCTGCTCGAGCAGGACCTGGCGATTCTCATCGCACAACGTATCTCCCGTTTTCGATATCTTAAGCCCGACAAGAGCGGCGATATCACCGGCACGGATCTCCTCGACTTCTTCTCGGTGGTTCGCATGCATCAAAACGACACGACCCACACGCTCTTTTGTACCACGGACGACATTGAGCACATAGGTGCCCGCGCGCAATACTCCCGAATAGACTCGCAGGTAGGCAAGGTTTCCAATGTGCGGATCAGTCGATAACTTGAACACAAGTCCCGCAAACGGTTCGTCTTCGCTGGCATGGATAATAACTTCTTTTTCCGTATCCTTGGCGTCATGCGCAACGATCTCGCCACGGTCAATCGGCGATGGAAGAAGCCGGACCACAAGATCAAGGATCTTTGGCACCACGTTTCCTTTCTTCGAGTCACCACCGGAGACAGGGAAGAATGTTCCCGACATCGTCGCTTTCCGCATGGTTTCCCAAATTTCTTCGTTCGAAAGGTCCTCTCCGTTGAGATACTTCTCCATGAATGTATCATCGAAATCGGCAATCGCCTCGATAAGCTCCACTCGCAATTTCTCAATTTTGTCTTTAAGGTCCTGAGGAATTTCGACTTCGGTCAGTTCCTCATCCTTCACGGTCGGATCATAGGTAAATGCCTTCCGTTCGACAATGTCCACCAATCCATTCGTTCCCTTCTCGAATCCAAGTGGAAGGTGTACCGGGAACGCACGAGGGCTCAATCTCTCGCGAATAGAGGTGAGTGCTTCGTCAAAACTTGCTCCGACCAGATTCAGTTTGTTCACAAAACAAATACGCGGAACCTGATACTTGTCGGCCTGCCTCCAGACGGTCTCGGACTGTGGCTCGACGCCCATTTTCCCGTCAAAGATAACAACAGCTCCATCGAGCACCCGAAGCGATCGCTCGACTTCTGCGGTGAAATCGACATGTCCCGGGGTATCAATGATATTGACCCGATATGTCACATCATCCAACTTCCAGAACGCGGTCGTGGCTGCCGACTGGATCGTGATACCGCGCTCACGCTCCTGCACCATCCAATCCATCTGTGTATCCCCTTCGTCAATACTGCCGATCCGGTGCGTTTTCCCTGTGTGGTACAGGACCGCCTCGGTCGTCGTCGTTTTTCCCGCGTCAATATGCGCGATTATTCCAATATTACGGACCTTGTTCAGGTCGAATTTCACGTTTTCGCCCTTAGCCACAGCACAACAACAGAAAAATTAGAGCACGTGGATTATATACAAAGAATCAGATTCTGTCCAAGATCTTCACCGCTTCCGCAGAGACCTCACCGTCAAGGTCAAGATCAATTGCCCGTTCGAGAGATTCCTGTGCGACAACCATATCGCCCGACTCGAATGCAATCTGCCCCTTAATAAGGTGATAACTGGCCTGTGTGGGGTCAGCGGAAAGCGCGCTTTCCACCCACTCCATCGCCTCCTGACGGTCTCCTGTTCTAAAAAGTATGACGGCACGGCTCCACGCATACCGCGCAGTCAACATGGTCGAGAGTCCCGAGTCGTCAATTTCATCTATCAACGCCTGTGCATCTTCATATTTCTCCTTCTCAAGCAGTCCCTCCACCCGCAAAAGGCTGTACACCGCCGCACGGTCCTCATCGGAGGACACAAGTAAAAGCAACTGTTCGTCAGCTTTCGCATATTGGCCATTCTCCATCAGTACGTCGACATACTCCCGCCTGACGGTAACCCTGTCCTCTTCTGGCGCAAGGGCAACGGCCCGTTCGTACTGCTCGATCATTTTGTTGTCCTCGCCCATTTCCCCATAGACCCTGGCAAGAAGCCACGGGCCGGAATAATCACCCGGGTTTAGTGAAACAGCAAGTGTCAGATGTGAAGCGGCATTCTCCGTATCCCCGTTTTGCATATATGCCGTTCCAAGGTAGAGGTGCAGGTCCCAATATTCCTGGGCATCCTCCGCATACGGCTCCAGCCGGTCAATAACGACATCCTCGAAACCCGCGGTCAGCGCACCGAAGGAACGGATCGTATCGACATAGATATCACTGCGTTCATCCTCTTCCAGCTCGAGCACTCGATCAAGAAGATTTCGGTACATCGAGACAGTATCCGCTATTTCGGTGTTCTCATCTTCTCCCAGAAGTTCGTCGTCCAGACTATCAAGTATTGATGCCGCACCGTCAATTTCCTCCTCAAGGATCGCGTCCAGAAGAATTGCTCGCACATGCCACTCCCCGGCGTCCTCCGGTATATCAAGCTCGTCGCGGGCATCATCAAATGCCCCTGCTTCCACATATCCTTCGGCAAGCCGGTACTGCGCTTCATGGTTCGACCGGTCCGAAGAAACAGCTTTTTTGAAATAAACAAGCGCCTGATCGACCTCACCTTCCTCAAGATAGAGCTCGCCGAGCGCGAGGTAGACCGGCGAGGCCTGCCGGGCCTGCTCAATACCTGAAAGAAGCACGTTTCGTGCATCATTCGGGCGGCCCTTGAGAATGTAAATAGCGGCAATGCCGGTATATGAATCGGCGTTTCCCGGGTCACGCTTCTGAGCTTGCGTATACGCGGTCACCGCTTCGGCAAACCGGAGGTCATCTTCTTTCTCTCTGCCAAACGATATCAGCTCCTGTGCGGCCACAACGTCAGCTTCGGAAGGCAGACGCTGAGTGTAATACCATATCCCGACGGCGGCTACCGTGATCACCAGAATAACCCCGGCAATTACCGCCAGTCGTTTGCGGGTAGAAGATGCAGGTTTAGGAGACGGTCCGGGCGACATAGCACGAACCGGCATGGATGGGTGTACGTTTGACTGTGAAGCGGTTTCCATGTCTCAGAGAAGATTATTTATTCGCGTCACCAAGGGATTTCTTTCTGTGACCACCGAAGTTGCAACGCGTTGACAACCATTCTATACTACTATAGTATACAACGTCCAGACTGACAGCCCATGAAGACTTGAAATCGGGGCATAAGTTCTGAAAAGACTTGTGTGAGGCACGTGTATAGGAGCGCGTCACGGAACCGGAGGTTGCTGCCCACCACGGTAGGACTGTTGGGTATCATTGTCACATTTTTTCTCATTCATGGAGTGTTTGCTTCTTCTGACGGGACAGAGCCGTTGGATACATCCGACCAACCACCCGAGGTAAACTGCGATGCACACGGGTTCCGTTACCCCGACAGCATTCCGTTCAGGACAGATCACGACTGTGTTTTCGCCCCCAAACGTATCTCGGTCACACTTTCAGGTAAACAGTTCTTCGAGGGACTGACCACCGGCATGACCGTTTCGGATGTGCTGGAAACACTCGGCATTGTTCTCAACGACGAGATCAGCGTGATCCCGCCACTCGAAACGAATGTATGCGACACAATGGAAATCATTATCGACGAAGTGGTACGCACCCGGAAAGTCGAGCTCGAGTCAATTCCCTATGCTTCGATATCTATCCTCGACGACACCAGAGAGCTCGATACAACGACCGTCGTTCAGACAGGTGCACAGGGACAGCGGAAAGTTATCTATGAGTACACCTACGTGAACGGGATATACGCTGGCCGCCAGCCTGTGCATGAGGAGATACTGGCACAGCCGCAGGACGAGATCACCGCAATCGGCACTAAAAAGGTCTACCGGACGGTCATGATCGGGGAGGATACGATTTCCTACTGGAAAGTGATGAGGGTTTTTGCGACATCCTATGATTCCAATTGTGCAGGGTGCAACAACATCACCGCCACAGGGGCCGTTCTGCAAAGGGGAGTCTGCGCGGTCGATCCGACCGTTATCCCGATGAAAAGTCACTTCTATGTTCCGGGGTACGGGCACTGTCAGGCACTCGACGTTGGGGGAGCGATCAAAGGAAACAAGATTGACCTGGGATTTGAGGACCTTGCCGCGGTGCAAGGGGCGTGGTCGGCCCGCTACATCGATATCTACCTCACGGATTAAGCCTTTTCTTCTGAAATCAGCTCAACCGGTAATCATCCTGTCTGTTCCAACTGCTGAACTCGACCAGATCTTCCGGGATTTCTGAGATAAACCGCGATGGTATGCGTTCCGATAGTCCTCCGTAGGTCTTGCGGTTCTCGGAAAAAGTCAGCAAAAGCCGGCGTTTCGCGCGAGTGATCCCAACATAGCACAACCGCCGCTCCTCCTCCAGCTCAGAAGGGCTGGTGAACGATCTCGCGTGCGGAAACAACCCCTCCTCCATCCCAGTCATAAAAACGGTGTCAAATTCCAGACCCTTTGCCGCATGCATCGTCATCAGCGTCACCGCATCCCCGTTTTCACCGTTGCCTCTATCCGACTTCTCCTCCTGCTCGACAAGTGCGACATCCTCAAGAAATGCAAGCAGGGAATCACGCGGACCAAGAGCCGCGTGCCGGTCGGCAACCACTTTCAACTCATAGAGGTTCTCAAGCCGCGCCTCAGCCTGCGCGGTTCCGTCATCGATCCATTCTTCGTATCCGGTCAGCTCGATGATCAGGTCAATAAGGCACCGCACGCGCTCCCGTTTTCCCGCCTCATACAGCTTTCCAAATAGTGAAATGACGGTTGCATATTTTTCTTTGATCTTCTGAATTTCATCCCGCTCCAGCAAGCCGTCCACCGCCTCAGCGTCGACATCAAGACCCGGGAAATACTCATCCCAGTCCGTCACGCCGGCGGTCAGGCCCCATAACACCAGAAACAGCAGTCCGACCGAACCATCTTCGCCAAGCATTTCTTTCGCGGTTTTCCTCAGCGAGTCGATCGATGTTTTGCCAATCTTTCGCGGCGGAACATTGATCACCCGTAAAAACGACAGCTCGTCCAGCGGATTTGCGATAAACCGCAGAAACGCAAGCATATCTTTGATCTCCCTTCTCTCGTAGAAGCGTACGCCGCCGACCAGACGGTACGGGACCGCATTTCTCAAAAGTTCCTCCTCAAGTGCCCGGGATTGGGCGTTTATCCGATACAGGATCGCGATATCATTGAGACTCGTCCCCGATCTGACGAGGTGTTCAATGCCACGAACGACATACGTCGCCTCGTCTTTTTCATTACGCGCCTCATACAACGACAGACGCACTCCTTCCCCTTCACTTGTCCACAGCGATTTCTGGGCACGCTCATTGTTATTCGAAATCACCGCGTGAGCCGCCCTCAGAATATTCGCCGTCGACCGATAGTTCTGTTCCAGACGGATCACCTTGGCACCCGGGAAATCCCGTTCGAATGAAAGGATGTTTTTGATCGTCGCTCCTCGCCACGAGTAAATGCCCTGATCATCATCACCGACGACACAAATGTTTTTGTGCGAGTTGACCAACGACTTAACCAGCTGATACTGCACCTGATTGGTGTCCTGGTACTCGTCGACCATCACAAATTGATAAACATCATTATATTTCTTCTTAACCTCCGGAAATTCCTGCAGAAGTTTCAGTGGGAGCATTTGAAGATCGTCGAAATCAACCGCCCCCCGTGCCCGCAGTGTTTCCTCATACCGGGGATACACCTCGGAAACAACCTCATCGAACGGTCCCTGCACAAATGTCCGGTACTCGTCCGGAGAGACTAGTTCGTTTTTTGATGATGAAATATTGCCCAGGACGGTTTGCGGGTTATACTGCTTCTTGTCAATCTTGAGATCATCCATGACCTCTTTGACCACGTGCAAACCATCGTCAGGATCGTATATGGAGAAGCCAACCGGCAGGCCCAACCGCTGTCCCTCTTTCCTCAATAGAAGTGCACCAAACGAATGGAACGTTCCGATGTAGGGAAGCGCGCCTTGGTGCTGTCCGGAAAGCAATCTCAGGATCCGCTCTTTCATTTCTCCGGCGGCCTTTCTGGTGAATGTCACCGCAAGGATTTGTTCAGGTTCCGCAATTCTCTGTTCGATGAGCCAGGCGATCCGGTAGGTGATCACCCGCGTTTTGCCAGACCCCGCTCCTGCGAAAATGAGCAAGGGACCCTTCGCATGCTCGACCGCTTGTTTTTGTTGGGAATTGAGTTCCACCCCGCTAACTTATGGTCATTGCGTAGATTATGAATAATTGCCGTTCGAATTTTTCATGAAAATCTGACAGGGGAATAGTAGCATGTATTGGGAGCTTGTGCACAAACGCCGGCCAGGCAGAGGCTCAGAGTAAGGATCAGAAAAAGCATCAACCGTTTCCTTGCTTTTACCCTTGGTCTTAGCCTTCAGCAATCTCCTCCACATACTTTCCAAATACCCACCCGGTCGTCCCGTCTTCCAATTTCACATTGTACCAGCCGCTTTCGGAGCCAACGTTGATCAATACATCACCGGGTACGACTTTCCCCAGTTCTGTACACCCCGACGACGGGCACTCGCGGACGTTGAGATATCCGGTTTCGGTTTCCAGTATCCGAACCAGATCGAAATCGCCCTTCTCAACCGTGACCGATACCGTGAACTGCGAAGACCCGATCCACGTACCGGGCATCGAGATTAACTCGAATTTCTCCGAATACTCTCCTGGGATCATTGGTGCTCGTGCTTTGAACTGGAACGTGCCGACTTCTCCAGGTAGCACCCACTTATCCTCACCCGGAGAGATACGAGTGAAGCTCATCCACGAATCGGCATGATAGAAGCCACTGGAGCGATCTCTCGGGTCCGACGTTGCGACCACCATCTGGCTGGTGCCGCTGTTGTACCACGGTGTCTGTCCGTCGTTCTTGACATGTGCTGTTACGAGAAATTCATCTCCCGCTTTGATACTTTTCGGGACAAGCACCTCTTCAACCGAAGCAATCAGATTGCTATCCGCCGGTGAGATCACCGCACGCTGTGCACTCGATGAAACCGTTCCCCTCCAGTCCTGATCCTCGGACGCATATACGATCAACGAAGCAGGATTTCCCTCTTCAGCCGCCCCCGCGATAACTACATCGGCCGCTATGACATCACCGCGTCCGAGATTATATCTCGAGAGAAGTTCTGACAGAATATCCGAGAGCGCAACCGTCCCCGCATTCGTTGTTTCCCTTCGGTTATCAAAATACGCGACCAGCGCACAATCACTCAGGGAAGAGTCGGATGACCCGCCGTCCACAAGCGGCGATACATCATATCCACCGTCTTTCCCCTCATAAATATCTCCCTGCCAGGTAACGATGTAATTGAATGGCATATCGACAAACCCAAGCTTCGTGATCGAGTAGTAGTACAGTCCCCGTACCCACTGATCGCCTTCTCCAAAAACAACCCCCTGCGGGGCGGAGATTGAAACGACTGCGATTTTTTTGACCGGAGCGTAGGTATTCATGTCCTGGTCCGAAAGGTTCACATCGACAGGAATATCCCCACGGTCGACAACTACAGCCGCGGAAACCGAACGGATGCCGGTGACAAAAGCCGTCAGCACGAGAACCGCGATCAGTAAAAAAAGTGTCAGATGTTTGTGAACCATTGCCATATCTCCACTATATATCGAGATCCTTCAAAATGTCACGCTCCCACCGGGCATTGCGTTCGCTTACATACACATGGACAAGCAGGTAGGTGCCGTATCCCAGAAGAACCAGGGACACGGTCAGCGCAACCGCGGTCAGCCGGTTGACCGCCGTATCGGGAAGCTGGGAAACCCCTGCCATGACCTGATCGTACAATCCACGTGTGAACGTGCCGGTGCTTCCTGCGGGAGCGATCATTTCCAATGCAGTGGAAATGACCTCATCACCCTCCACATCCTCTAGGGTATACGATCTCGTCACTTCGTTGCCACGCGTCCGGACGGTCAATGATAACGTGTCAGACGAATCGAAATTGAAGTAGGACTGATAGTCGGACGTCCGCACACCGCCGAGACTGAGGGTCCACGTTCCGCCACTGCCGACTGCGGATGACGCATATGCCGACGTGCCACTGTCGGATGTAATCCTCCCAAACACGATCGCGTCAGCCGCCCCTGATCCCGTCACTGTTCCGAAGATGGAGTAGAAATCAGGAGGAGAACTTTGCGTCGCCGGGAGGGTTATCCGGTACGGGAGACCATTATCGTTGTAGACGATAGTTCCCGAATGGATTTCGTAGTAGTACTCAGTTTCCGGTACGAGGTTTGTAACCAACACATGATGAACGTAGCGTTCGTTTTGCACAACAATCGTATCTCGTGTGTCACGCGCGCTTCCCGTCATATTGTCAGCGCTTGTGCCATAGGTTACCGACCCGACATCCGCGGCCGCACTGCTCCAGAGAACCGAAAAGGAATTCTCGGTAACGTTTGTGACAAGAATATCGGTAATTCCCGATCCTGTAGTACTTGTTCCCAACACAAGCGCAGTCAACTGGACGTCACGCTTCGCTGTCGGTGTACCGGAGGGATAACTATCGGGTTCCGGCTCTACTTCAGGTTCCGGCTTGGGTTCTATAGAGCCAGAGTCGTTATTAGAATCGTTGTCCCTATCATTGTCTGTATCCGTTTCTCCCCGTCCGGCATTGTTATCTGTATCCTGATCGGGATCAGGGTCCGGATCGGAGTCAGGGTCAGGATCTGGATCCGGATTGATCGGCTCCTCCTCGCCCACGTCAATGATCGAGCTATCGGCGAACACATCGTCCAGAGAGTAGCTCGTGGTCATCGTCATAGAAATTGCCGCATCCGCACCGACCGTGGTGCGCTCAACAAAACCTCCCCGGTCCCCTCCCTGCGCAAAAATTACCATTTCCGTCGTGTCATCGTAGCTAAACTTGCTATCCAGTGCGGCATTGCGTATATGAGCAAGATCGACCTCGAAATTCCCGCTGTCGTTCGTGACCGCAGAGACAGGAAATGATTTCTCTCCATCCTGCACAAGAACCACGTATATGATCGCCCCCTGGTCCATACCGTTGGTGACCGTTCCATAGACAGGGTGCGGAGGAGGAATCGTATCGGACCCGATTGCGGCGGTTGTGAAACT
This sequence comes from Candidatus Dojkabacteria bacterium, assembly GCA_028696915.1. Classification (GTDB taxonomy): domain Bacteria; phylum Patescibacteriota; class Dojkabacteria; order SC72; family JAFGCJ01; genus JAQVGB01. The sequence continues at coordinate 12,081 of JAQVGB010000016.1, forward strand.
GAACGCAGAACCATCGGGGGACTTATATTTCGTCGCACCCGACCCGATTACAAAATGGTATGTCTGCGCCGGCTGAAGATTTGAGATCGTCACATAATGTGTTGTCCTCTCATCTGTCGAGCCTGACATGACGTCACGTTCGTCCTGCGCGATCGGAGAACCGGATGGAACATCAGAAGATTCCGAATATTGCACCCACCCTTCCACCGCAAGATCGGGGGTCGTCCAGGAGATCACGGCAGACGTTTCCGTCACATCGCTCATCCGCACATACTGGGGGTTTTCCTCGGGTACCGCACTGGAGCGAAAATCGCGGTATAAAAGGAAACCTGCAATGGAGACCAGAAGCAGGAGGAAACCGGCAAGGGCCAGCAGTGCTCGCCGTCTTTTTTGGGCAGGTGAAACGTACATTAGCCGTAGTATAATTTAACAATCTTGACATCACAAGACCGCCTGGTGTAGAGTCTTTCAATCTTCATGCACTAATAACTTTACCCATTTCCCCATGCGAAAGTCAAAGTCACCGTCTGAAAAGAACGACCGAAATACTGTTCCTTCGAAGACACGATCCGATTCCGTTATGGAAATAAGCTTTCCGGATGGAATTTCCTCATTTGCAACCCCGCTTGCGATCCTTTTAAGCGCGATCGTCATCTCCGGTGCAATCCTCTATTCAGGTTCCCGTGCTTCCTTGAATAACGACTCAGACGGCAGTACCGCAGGTGTTGCCGATACGCAGGAAACGGTCGAGCAGGAAGAACTTCCGACCGCCGCGGACCTTGTCGGCCCGGTCGTGAGACAATACGAGACATTCACCGAATACGATTCCGAAATCTGCAAGGCGGACGGCAAGCCGGTCGTGTACCTGTTCTCCACCACATGGTGCCCCCACTGCGAATGGATAAAGGACACGTTTGACAGCTGGGCAAAGGAGAATTCTGACAAAGTCGTCGCATACCACTGGGAACTCGATACCAATGACAACACGCTGACAGAAGAAGCTGAGACCGAGGTTCCAAGCGACCACCGTGCAGTCTACGACAACTTTAATCCCAATGGGTCGATCCCGACGTTTGTTTTCGGATGCCGGTACGGGAGAGTCGGGAACGGATTCGAGACGGAGGACAGTCTCGACATGGAACGAGAAGCGTTTGACAAGATTGTCGAAGAACTGATCTAAAGAGTTGGATCAAGGGGACTGATTGGACTGCGGTCCTCGACGTTCACCAAGCAAACAAAAAGGCCGGTTATGCCGGCCTTTTTTATGACGTACAGTATTCAGGAAGGATCCCTACCTCATGCTCTCCCGTCCCTGCATTTTCCTGGCAAGCTCATCGCGGGCCTTCCTCAGCTTCGGTTCGATGTTGTCTTTCATTTCTTTAAGGTCCTTGCCCACTTCGTTCACACGCTTTTTGATAAGGGCTCGCGTCTCCTCCCCCGTCCGCGGAGCTAGAAGCAGTGCGGCAATCGCGCCAATCGCGCCACCGACAACGGCTCCAGCCACAAAGTTCATACCATTGCTCTTTCCTCTTTCCATGATTGTTGTACCTGATAATTAAAATCTTAGGACTGTTCCGTTTCCACCGCTTCCTCTTCCCCTCCGGTGAACCGGGATACCGCCGACTTTATAGCGGTTACCCAGGAACCGACGACAGCCAGCGGCTGAAGGACAGAAACAGATACAGCCTCAACTGTGTCGGATATCGTTTCGGATATCCGATTGACTTTCTCAAGCAGTGCCTTTGCCGAATCTAAAATGTCATGGAACTCCACGACCATATACTTGAACTCGCGGACCGTCAGCGTCGTCTCGCGGAGAAGCATTGCGATGTAGTACATGATAAGCGCAAGCATTGCCGAAAGCCCGGACACAATGGCCATCCAGAACCACGAGGGGATTTCTTCCATGTTTCGGCAGTAAAAGATTAGGGCTTACTTGAGTATGACATAGAGCTGTGTAAGCGTCAATTGTATGTGCGGTGCTGCCCCGGATATTTCCCTGTTATTGGCACAAACAGTAGCTCAACCGGTAGAAACGAACCCACCGCTCCCGGACTTACCTATTTAACCACACTCCTGTGAGGAATCGTTGTGAAATTCACGTCAAATTTCGGATAATTCGAGGGCCGGCGTGCGGATTGGCCTTCAGACCGGTGATTTTCCCTGGACACAACATTGCGCCACGAATTTCGCAACACATCAATTTGTCCTCCACAATCACTTACGATATACTCGAGCCCTAGCACATATTTAGAAATTTTTCACTTTTCATACACGAAAGCTATGGCTCAAATCCTCATCACCGGCGGAGCAGGATCTATCGGGAGTTCGCTTGCTAAAGCATTGCTTCAAATCGAATCTCACCATGTTACCGTGGTTGATAATCTTCTCACAGGAAATATTGAAAATTTGCCGCTAGATGATCCAAATTTCACATTCATTAAATGCGACGTGAACGATTTTAATGAAATTTCAAGCGTGATGACCGCACACACCTTTGATTATGTTTTTCATTATGCTGCGGTTGTCGGAGTCGAGCGAACACTACAGCACCCGAGCATGGTTCTGGATGATATAACCGGGATCAGGAACGTGCTGAATTTATGCAAAAATACCGGAGTTAAAAGAGTTTTCTATTCTTCCTCATCGGAAGTGTATGGCGAGCCGGTGGAGATCCCTCAATACGAGGATACAACCCCACTGAACGCACGGCTTCCCTATGCAATCGTAAAAAATGTCGGAGAGGCATACTGCCGGACTTATCAGGAGGAATTTAATCTTCCCTACACGATTTTTAGGTTTTTCAACACATATGGTCCACACCAAAGCGAAGATTTTGTCGTTCCGATATTTCTCGAAAAAGCACTTGCCGGCAAGGACATTCCTGTGATCGGAGATGGCAGTCAAACACGGACTTTTTGCTATATCGACGACAATGTCGATACGGCTATTGCCGCGCTTAAAAATCCACAGACAGAAAACCAGACAATGAATATCGGAAATAACACGGCTATCACGATCAAGCAACTTGCAGAGCTGATAATCAGAATCTCCGGTTCAACATCGAAAATCATCTATCTTCCCGAAAGAAAAAGAGGTGACATGAAACGAAGACTGCCGGACATTTCCAAAATGAGAACGGTTCTTGACCGGGATCTCATTCCGCTTGAGGAGGGACTGATGAGAATGATTGAGGCACGAAAGGGCGTACGGAAGGAAGCAACGGTTGCACAGATATAAGACATACAAGTATGCGCCAAACAACAAACTAACAGCCGACAATAATATGGCCATTATCGGAGTGCTCGATTTTCAGGAAGTGGAATCTGCCAGAGGATCTACGACCCACACACCAACAATCTGACTTGCACGCACAGCAAGACCAAAAACATTCAAGAACTCATCCGCCCCCGGATCTCTGTCCCCCGGATCTCCGTCAGCTACCATGTCGACAGGAGGACATGCTAAGTTCTCAGAATACCCGGTGAACCTGTTTCCAATAATACGCTCTTCGTCTCCGTCTAAAATAAACAAGTGTCCACCCCACACCTCGTCAGAAGAAAAACCTCCTCTTTTCGCTAGCGTCTTATGATCCAAACAGTTATCTCCATACTTATCGGAAACAATAAGTCCTCCCCATAATACCGTGCCTTCTTCGCCAGTAACACGTTTAAATGGGCAAATGAATCGATAAGATCAAGACCTAAGACGGTCGAATAACTCAGGAAACTGAAGATGGACCACACCACAAGGAGGTTCCAAAGAGAAAGGAAGAAAATCAAAAGACGTCTCCTCTTGTTCTTTACCGTGAGGACTTTTGTCCATAGATTCCGAGCTCCTTGTTACTTTAATGATTTTCTATGGGATTATATCGACTACAGATATGCATAGCAATATCACACGTTTAACACGCTCAATCGCGAGTCGCTCAATTCTTTCCTTGAGGTATAGCAGCCCATTTCCTTCGCTATCGCTCGGTTAATGGTTTTCGTGCAACGCTTCCGATCCGTTAGCCCCTAGTACGAAACTCACTATAAGTTGGCGGGAGCGGAGAGGGTGGTCACTTATTCGGAACTTGATACTCGATACACAAAGTCGATTCAGAAGACTTGAAACACCATTTGAACTTGAAGTTTTTAATCGAAAGGAAATATTCTAGAAAG
>JAQVGB010000071.1 GCA_028696915.1 Candidatus Dojkabacteria bacterium
CTCCTGTCACCATACTTGATGTAGCCGGACACCGCCGCCTGTGTTTCCCACGTGACGACGAATGAATCCCGCTCGACCTCCACAATACGCATGTTGCGAGGCCTGATCGCGTCCAGCCCTTCTGACGCGCTACTGTCGACCGAAAGGTCCTGCCGGTACACGACCAAATACGTGCCTATCGCAATCGACAAACAAAGAGATAGTACTGCAGAAATCGTAACAAACAATTTCATACGGTCACTTTTCTTTTCTTTATTGAAATGCCTTCCCCGACATCCATCCGTATCTGCTGACCGTGCGCGTACTTCCATCCGTCCACTGCCTTGCCGAAAAACCGGAACCGCGCATCGAGCCAGAGGAACAGCGCCATCGCAGTCAGTCCGGAGCCGATTCCGACAACCATCCACCCCTTAAAAACCGCTGTGTCAGGTAGTGTTTCCGATACCCCGAGCACATCCTCGCTATCTGTTTCGGATACCGTAGTGGACGATACCTCATGCCCCTGAACACCCTGGTCGCTGCCAACACTCTCTATGTCGTCGCTTTGCGAGACCGGCTGATCTTCCTCCGGATCAACAGACGGTCGTTCGTCCGACTGCTCCTCCTGAATCTCGGGCACACTCCCGTCCGGAAGCGGCACGACAATATCGAACACCTGCTCTTTCAGCCACTTCCCGTCGGTCGCAATCACTCTCACCGTGTGCGTACCGGCGTCCGTCTGCAGAGGAGTTCCTTCAAGGACCGCCAGGTCAGCATACCACGTCAGCCAGGAGGGATATTGTGAAGCTCGATATTCAACTGCATCGCCATCATCGTCGGTCGCCCGTACCCGGTAGGTATATACCTCACCAAGCACTGCTGAGGTCGGCGGGACAGACACAATTTCAGGAATTGAAAGATTCGTCTCGGTCTGCACCTCTTCGGCCGCATTCTCGCGGTTATCGAAATTCGCCCCCCGTTCTATCAGCGAGTGCACAATCACCGGGATAGCAAACGCAACGATAAAAATTGACACTGCAACAACGACCTTCCTCATGCTCCCAGTGTAGCATACACCTGAATAAGTTGGGAGAGATGCGTGCCTAAAGGCACAAAACTTGCTGTAAAATAAGCACATATGCTATACTCCGCTTGAAATGCCAAAGCTTGCTTCCGCAAAAAAAGCACTGAGGGTGAGCAAACGAAAAACCGCTCACAACAGGAAAATTGAGACACGTCTTTCGCACATAACCCGCAAGACCCTTAAGCTTATAAAAATGGGTGAGCATAAACTCGCCGCACAACAGCTTCCAGCTGTATACAAGGCGACCGATAAGGCGGTCAAGCGGGGTCTCATTCACAAAAACAAGAGCGCGCGGATCAAATCAACATTAACCCGGAAAGTTACCGATCTCGCCCCAGATGTCAAAACTGCTCCGAAAAATCCTTAGTGCCGCAGTTTTCCCTGCCGCACTCATGATCGTTTCCAAAATCGCGGGAATGATCCTCGTCAATACGGTCTATGACCTCCCGTGGAGGATCGAAATGATGACCGACACCTGGTTTTCGATCCAGATCACCTACCCCGATCAGGCATCCGCAATTCTCTGTAATTCCTATTCGCATGTCTCCGTGATCCTTGCGCTCACCATCGGAACGGGAATCCTTCTGTTCCAGACATTTTTTCTCAATGTACACTTTCAAAACCCCAAGGTCATCATCCGCCTCATCCAGTTCGACTTTCTTCTCTGGTTATCCGAAGGCTCTACCATTTTCCCGAAGCTCGTCGTATGGCTCGCCTTCCTGTGGATTGCCACACTGATCGTCACCGCGCAGGCGCTTCAATCCCTCGTGTATCCGTGGATTTCAATCGCAGGAATCGTGATCTCCACCTTGGCGACATGGCTTTCCGCAAGAGGTTTCGAGCGGGAAATCTCCACACTTCTGCCGGAACATGATACACTGAGGGCAGTATGAAATCCTCTCTCATCAGATTTTACGACCGCTTCGGACATTTTCTCGATCCATTTCTTGTCCTTGCCCTTGTCGCACTACTTTTTATTCCGGCGGTGACCGTGCTCAACCTCACTCCTCGCCGCAGTGCCGTTTCAACTGAGCGGACGGTTCTCGGACTTGCTGACCAAAGTTCCGTTTCGGTCACACCAGCAACCGAAAACGAAAACGGCATCACGCTCGAAAAGATCACTCAGCGATCTGACACTGCCTATACCCTCTACGTTACACACAACCCACATATTGCCGGCGTCTACAAAAGCGAGGTCTTCACCCTGTTTAATGGAACCGACGAGGAGAAACGAGTTCCCGTGACTGCTACATTCGAGGGATACGCTTCCGGTACAACCATCGCAATTGTGATCAATAATGTGAAATTCATCGTTCTCGGCCCGGACGGCTCGACCTACCCTCCGACCATCTACATTCAGCCGCAGAAGACAACCGTTGTTTCGATCGAGGTCGATAGTCCGACAGACGTCAACTACACAACCGGCTTCTCGCTCGATTTAACCGTCGAGTGATCCACCGCGGTGAGCCGGTATCCCCGTCCATAGACCGCCTGCACCGTCACCGCGCTTCCCGCCCGACGCAATTTTTTCCGAATCCGCGACACCGCCTGAACAACCGCCGGCTCGGAGTAACGTTCTAAGTCCTGGCCACCCCACAACGCATGCGCAATTTGTTCTTTCGATACAATACTACCGGAGTGCCGGATAAACTCGTGGTACACAGCTGTTTCCTGTCTCGAAAACCCCTCTGCCGGTCGCTCCGACCGTTGATGTTCACTCATTGCACCATTTCCCGCCATCATAAAGCAGTATTTTTTGAGAAGAGACGGGACACCGCCGCTTGCTTTCGCGACCGCACACCGCTCCCCCGCGCTGAATTGTACCCCGAGCATATACTCCCACCTCCGTATCGAGTAGGAAATATCCGCCGGTGCCAGCGTGTCTAACACAAAAACCGACTCTTCCACACGGTCCCTGATCCGGTCAAACCGCTCGTCAACGCGCGACACCGGCGCACCATCGTACAGTATGAAGAGAAAATGAACGCGCTCCGGAAACACTTGTAGTGAACGTACATTCGCCCAGAGCGACGACGTCATACGTTCAAGAAAGTCTATGCCACGCAGAACAAACACAATTTCCTTTTGAATCAACTCTTTCCAGACAATCTGTTTCAATTCTTCGAGTGAAAACCGTTCCGGATGCACCCTCTGCCCTCCGGTCAGCGAGCTTCCAATGGCATCCAAATAGTCCCGAGGCCTACTACCCGCCAGTTCATCTGGATCGATATAGCAGTACCGGTGAGTCCTCGTCGAAACAGAAAGACCGGTTTTTCCCGAAAGCATATCGACATGATCGGTCATAAAGCGGGATAGCGCCTTTCCTCCGCCAAAACCACGCGGTATAATGAGCGTCGACGAAATGCCTTTCGTGAAAGGACTGAAGATAGAGGAGAACACGTGATGGACCGTGGACGGTGATAACGGATAGTAGAACCGACACGAGGGGGTTGGTGTACGCATCCTTGAGATATTGTACCAAAACCCGGCCAGCGCTATACTGTGCCTGCACTACACTGTCAAAAAAACGTCTAAAACCAGCACCCGCAAACCCATATGAACAACATCAGGAATTTCTCAATCATAGCCCATATAGACCACGGCAAGTCTACTCTATCCGACCGGTTCCTCGAACTGACCGGCCGTAAGGACCCGTC
>JAQVGB010000072.1 GCA_028696915.1 Candidatus Dojkabacteria bacterium
CGGCGATATCGCTGAGTGGTACGATGTTTCGGATGGTCAAGTGGGCGATATCGTTGTAACAACAAACGAGACCATCACCTATACATCACCGGCGGTCAATGCCGCGACCGGGGAAATCCTAAACACCAAACAACACCTGACTGCTTCGGTGCTGGAACAGAGTTCTAAACCATATCAGTCTAACATCCTTGGGGTAATCTCGACCTCTCCCTACGAAACCTTCGGCAAGAGCGCTATTGACGCTTCGGACAATCCAAACCCTGTGGCACTGATCGGCCGGGTCGAGGTGAGCGTCTCTGGTGCCAATGGCGCAATCTTGCCAGGTGATCCAATCACGACAAGCGATATGCGAGGAGTCGGGATGAAAGCAACAAAACCAGGATTCATCGTCGGCCGGGCACTGGAGCCATATTCCGGCACTGATCCATTAGAGATCAAAAAGATTCTCGTGTTCATTAACATCTCATGGTTTGAGCCAGAATCATATACCGCTACTCTCGAAAGTCTTATTTCCGATTATCAAAACGGAATTCTCGGGGGAGGTGGATCAACAGGTAGTTTGACCGGAGGTTGGTCGTTTGACGGGAGCATCATATCAACCCCTGCAGAGGTTGCCGCAAGTTCATTCACCGGAACATCCGGGACATTCAGCATCTTGCGCTCTCAGACAATCACGATCGGAGGGGACACGTTCATCGTCGACCCAGAAGGAAACGTGGATGTCGCCGGTGATATTGTCCTTGCAGGAGTCTTGAGCGGCCGCTACGGTGATCTCACCATTAAGCTCAACGATACGGACGGAACATCCAAGTTCCGTGTCACCAACGCCGAGGACAAAGAAGTATTCAGCGTATCGTCAACCGGAAAGATCGGAGTAACAGAGGATGTGAAGGGAGAAAGCGACAACGCCGTCGCGGGAACCGCCTCCATAGAAAAAGGGAAAAACAGTCTTGTTATTGAGACGACCCAGATTACTTCACAATCGAAAATTCAGATCACCTTCCGATCGGACTATACTCCGGCGACACGCTACTGGATCTCGGACCGGACAGAGGGGGAACGCTTCACCGTTTCACTGAACGCCGATGTCGCACAGGACAGCACCTTCGACTGGTGGATAATCAACTAGAACGTATTAACAGGGGGAAGCGTGCACGACGGGAAATACACCGTACGCCGTACTATCCCAACGTACCCCATACTGCTATAATGGCATCATGAAATTCGTCCTTACACAACACATTTCCGAAGTTTCAAAAGTAGGCGTCCTCGTCGTGCGAGGTATCGATACCACAATAGCACGGGACGAGACATACCAGGCGCTCTGGCAGGAATTTGAAAAAGCAAGCAAACGGTTCACCGCCGAAAAACTTCATGAAATCAGGTCTGTTGCAGACTGGAGAGAGGCGTTTAAGCGTGTTGGACTAGATGGCACCGATGACGAGGCGTCTCACATCGCACTTTTGAAACGCACCGCAGAAAGAAGGGATCTTCCGTCAGTTAATCCACTGGTGAATATTCTCAATGCATGCTCCCTCAAATTCATGACCCCGATTGGAGGACATGATCTCGACAAAATTTCCGGGGATATCACGGTTGGGCCGAACACGAAATCCCTCCCGTTTTCTTCTCGGGACGAGAAGAAACAGGAAGTAACCGTTCCAGAATCCGAACCGGTCTATGCAGACAGTACCCACGTGCTTACCCGCAAGTGGGTGTGGAGACAAGGAACAACCTCCCTTGTGACAGAAGAGACACGTGACGTATTCATCCCAATCGATGTGCTCTTGAAGACGACGGATGCCGAACTGACGAAGATCGTGGAAACCGTTGCCGGGATGATCAGCCAGTTCCTTTCAACATCGGAAACGTCGTTCTCGTGGGCAATTGCTTCAAAAGATCACCCAAAGCTTGATCTCGATCAGATGAGATCATTTTCACCGAAGAAAACCTCCATCAAGACCTATCCGGTCAATCACGACCCGGACATCATTGCTCGGTTAACAGAGCGCGGTGTGGAACACATCTATCCGTCCCAAGAAGATCTCGTGCGGTGGCTGACATCGGGGAGGCGGCTAACCATATACCAAGGATTCGATCCGACCGCCGACACACTACACATCGGACATACGGTCGGTATGAGGAAACTCAGGGATTTCCAGAAGCTTGGACATCACGTAGTTTTTCTTATCGGAAGCTTCACCGGAAGAGTCGGAGATCCCACCGACAAAGCGACTGCCCGCAAACAGTTGACCCGTCAGCAGGTCGAGGAGAACTACCGGGTATTTGAAGAACAGGCATCCCGGATTATCGATCTTAGAGACAAAAAGAATCCGGTTACTGTCGTGCACAACGCCGAGTGGCTTGAAAAGCTCGGATTTGCGGAAATCGTCGACATCGCATCGGTATTCACCGTCCAGCAGATGATCAAACGCGATATGTTCCAACGACGGCTCAAGGATGACCAGCCGATCTTCATGCATGAATTTCTCTACCCGCTAATGCAGGCGTACGATTCTCAGCATCTTCAAGCGGACGTGGAGGTCGGCGGCAACGACCAGACGTTCAACATGCTTGCCGGAAGAGATCTCACCATGAAGTGGCACAACAGAGAAAAAGTGGTTATATCCTGTAAATTACTCGTCGACCCGGGCGGCGCAAAGATGGGCAAGTCGGAAGGGAATATGGTCATGCTGTCTGACACCCCGGAAGAAATGTTTGGAAAAATTATGTCCTTCACTGACCCAATGATTGTTTCAGGTTTCGAGATCCTGACTGATATTCCGCTGGATCAGATCCAGACCATGCAGAGAGAGATGTCCGACGGGTCCCTCAACCCGATGGACGCCAAGAAACGGCTCGCCTTCACCATCACACAGGAGCATAAAGGCACAGCTGCCGCACAAAAGGCACAGCAGCACTTCGAAACACTATTCCAGAAGAAGGATGCCGTTTCAGCCGAGACGGTACCGACTGTCGAAGTCGGCAGTTCATCGGTCAAACTTGTTGAACTGCTCGTTTCACACGCCCGCTTCACTGACAGTAACAGCCGCGCAAAACGACTGATCGAGCAGGGCGCAGTCAGCATTGATGGAAACAAAGTAACCGATAAAACATCCGTCCTTCCCATCGGACCGGACGGGTTTATCCTCCGTGCCGGACGCAGAACTGCGCACATTACCCGGTAATCAGTACGAATAGTTCCCACATCACTCCTATGAACACAACAAAAGACCATACAAGCGATATCGAACAGCAGATTACTGCGATCATCGATGAACTCCGATCGGTTTTTTCTGGAGATGTGCGGAAACGAGTCCTACTCGCAATCCAGCTCCTCTATACGGTAAGTGCAGATTCCAAACGACTCAACGGTGAACCAACCGTCATTCACCCGCTCATGGTTGCCCAAAAGACGGCAGAGCTCGGACTGGGTCCCGATTCCGTATGTGCAGCACTTCTGCACGATCTCATCGAGGACTCCCCAGACCGTACGGCTATTGCCGATGAGATCCGCAACAGCTTCGGCGATCAGGTATACCAGATGGTACTCTCCCTGTCTCGCATCAAAAATAACCCGGCAGAACAGTCCAAAACGACCGAGCTGTTCGCCGCCCAGCAATTCCTCATCGCGTCTGTAACTGACCTTCC
>JAQVGB010000017.1 GCA_028696915.1 Candidatus Dojkabacteria bacterium
TGTTTGTCGATTGCGATAGGCACGTATTTGGTCGTGTACCGGCAGGACCTTTCGGTCGACAGTAGCGCGTCAGATGGGCTGGACGCGATCAGGCCTCGCAACATGCGTATTGTGGAGGTCGAGCGGGATTCATTCGTCGTTACGTGGGAAACACAGGCGGCGGTGTCCGGCTACATCAAGTATGGTGACACGAGCAATGCACTCACCCTGCTGGCCCAGGATGTGAACGGTGTCGAGCCTGCGCGGGAGCATCGGGTGCGGGTTGGTTCGCTGGCCGGCGGGCGGAAGTATTACTTCTGGGTAATGTCGGACAACACAGCGTTTGGGATCAACGGCCGGGCGTTGGAGGTGCTGACATTACCCCGCTAACGTATAGAATTTTGAGGTCTATCGAATCCATTTGCAGATCCGGTCGATCTTGGAGGATATTCCCCTACATCCCCTCAAGACGCTGGCGCGCGGCCTTTGCAAAATTCTCATCCCTGCACTCTTCGATCACGGTTTTCAAAAGCCGCTGTGCCGTGTCTTCGTCATGTGCCATCACTGCGGTGTCCGCCGCCGCAAGGTAGACCGGCCAGGAATCTTCTGCCGCTTCGATAAAATGAAGGTAGTCGTTTAGTGCGGAATCGTAGCGCTGTGCCAACGCGAAGATCGATCCACGTGCGAGGTACAGATCGATGTTGTGTGGATTGTGCTGAATTGCCAGCGTGCTGTAGGAAATAGCTTCAAGAAGATATGACGGCTCCTGGTAGAGTTCGTACAGATGCTGAAGGACGTCAGCCGCGCTCTGATAATTCCGCCAGTCGTATGGGTTGAGCGCGACAGATAGCGCGACGGTACGCCGGATCGTTTCGAGTGTGTTCTGGCGGTTGCCGTGTGACGGGTTTTCAGAGAGAAATTGGACGAGGACTTCCGCTTTTCTTCTGTGGTATGCCGGTTCGTAGGGCTCCAATTCTACTGCCCGCTGGACAGCCGCAACAGCATCGGCGGTATTTTGTGAAAATGAGGTGGTGTACCGGATGTCCGCCCGCATATAGCCGGTTATCGACAGAACGATCAGCATGGCGATGAGGGCCGGTGCAAAACCGGTCAAAAACACTGGACGTCGGGCACTGTGCCGCACAATGGTCCCGGAAGGGGAACGTGCGGAAAGACTGCCCAGAAGAAGCGCAAGCATAAGAAACATGGGGATGGATGGAAGCGAGAGTGTGCCGGCAATAAACCAGACTGCGGTAATAATGAGGATTCCGCGAAGTGCCGTCGTATATTGAGACGGTCGTTGTTTGGTGGAATATGATCTGACCAGCGAGGAGACCGTATGGGCGACGATAAACAACAGTGGAACTATTCCCGCGATTCCGGTTGACAGGAGGATTGCCGAAAAGAGGTTCTTCGGATCGCTCATAACCGCCGATTGTTCTGAAAGTACGGGGATGGCGCTGAGCATTTCCGGCCCGGTCCCGAACAGCGGTCGTTCCAAAAACTGCACAGTCATGTCAATAAGCGAATTCCACGACGGGATCCGGACAAGATTGGGCAGGACCCACACAATGACGGTGACGTGCACAATGAGCGTGAGCACTCCGGCGATACGTGACAGAGTTTTCCGTGTCACACCCAGAAGGATCACCGTGCTTGCTGATGTCACCATAAGAAATCCACTCATCTGACTGCCATCTTCAAAGAGATAGTCCGGAATTGTGCCGGACCGGTAGAGTTCCCATAGCGCGGCGAGAGCAACGAATATTCCGCTGACGGCGATTGCTCTCAGCACGGTGTGCACATGACCGATGGTATGCACGGTGTTCGCGGTAATGATCGTCAGAACAACGGTTGCTGCTATCACGGCAAGGCTGAGTGTCCAGGAGCCGTATGTGCCTGTCAGGCTGGTCAGGGGATTGAGTGAAAAAATTGACGACAGGACAAACCCGAACAGGAGCATGAGAGCGGCGTGGATAATCGGGGACTGCACGAACGCGATTTTCTTCTCGATCAGGGCACGGTAGGTGAACAGAAGTCCTGTGGCAACACAGAGTAGAAGAAAAAATGCGTATTTGGGAAATGTCGAAGCGTGTGTGAACCGGGATGACGTAATAAATGGAATGAGAAGGATGCTCACGTATACCAGCTGACGGTTCAGCAATCCAATCAATGGTCCGGGACCGCCGTGCACAGAAATCCTGATTTTGGTGTTATTACTTCTTTCTTTTTTTCCTGCCGTGTTGAGGGCCATCCGTATGTTCGAGAACTTTTTTAAGGGCAGTTTTCTGTACCTGTTCCTCCATATATTTTTGAGGAAGTGACAACCGGAGGACCGTTGTCTTGAGTGCCTGTGCTGAATTCTCAAAGAGACGTGCGGCCGCTTCCGTCCCAAATCCGGTATAGTATGCCGTTGCCGCAACGATGAGCAGGAGTGACCCGATCAGGATCGCAACGATGTTCCGGTCGAATATGCCGGTGTTGGGCTGAGAGCATGTCTGTGCTACTAGTAGGGAACCGGTCGAAGGTATCGGATTTCCGTTTGCCGGAGTGACGGTGACGCTGTTGGAATGGCTTCCCATCGTAGCCAAGGACCCGGCTGACGTGGTGAATGTGATCCCCAGGGTCGATCCGGAGGGAACGTTCCACCCGTTCCCGCTGTTTGTCCAGGTTACCATCTGACTGCTGCCGGATGTTTCGATGACGATCCCGGAATCGTTCGAGTTTGACGTCCCGTTGATGACGCTCGATCCAACCGAATAGGCAAGTCCCTGCGGCAGGGTGTCGGATACCGCCCGTATCAGGACGGTTTCGTCGTGGTTATTTGTGACGGTGATTGTGATTGTAGACGAATTGTTCGGTGAAACGACTTCGAGACAGGTTGGGGTTTGCTGGGTAACGACAATAGTTCCGGAGGGGATATCGGTTCCTTCCGCTGGGGTTTCATCGTCTTCGTCGTCAGTTCCGGCGGACGTGTCCGGATCACCGGTTGACGTGCGGCAGGCGGTATCGCACTGCGCATCGTATCCCGTCTCTCCTGCGCCGATTGCCGGGTCACACTCCTCGCCTCCGTTAATAATTCCATCCCCGCAGTATGTACAGTCCTGACGGCAGGTTGTACCGGCGGACAGCGGTTGTTCAGACGGGCACGAGAGGTTGCCGTTGGTATCGCATGTTTCGCCTGGATCACACGATCCGTTCCCGCACGTAGGTGCGGTTGAAGAAAGTGTGATTGTCCTGTTTGAACAGGATCCCTCGTTCAGTTCCTGCAGTGCTGTCCCTTCGCCCTCACCAGTCAAGACCACTACTCCTGCCTGGCAGGTCTGTGTGTCCTCGGTCCCACTGTGCGCAAATGTCCGGGTAATGGATGGAGTGTCGACTGGTGTGGTGAACACTTCAGCCTCTGTTCCCGTGAGATTGGCCTCGATACTGCCGTTGCAGTTGAGGTCGAGCGACCACTGGAACCGCGCTGTATCATCGCTTTCCGGAACTCCCGCGTCGACCGTGAGCGTGACCTCGAGTGGGGATATCCCGTTAACCGGAACTGCGTCCAGAGAGTAGCAGTATTCTCCCATGAGGGATTCGAGCGAGTATGCAAACGTGCGAGTGCATGTCGTGGGATCGGTCCACTCTCCGCGGCTGTCCTGCCCCCTGAATTTGACCATATACAGACCTGATTTCTCAGAATTGCGCACAACGTCCCACGTAGTGCTGAATGTCGCCTTGTATACGTTAACAATGAGATCGCCTTCCGCCTGCCGTGTCTCGACTAGCTCGATTTTGTCAGTCGTGACGGGGTTGGGACTGACCTGTGTCGCCGGATATTCAAATATCAGTTCAGCATCGGTTATGGTCTTGGTCGAATCCTCTTTTGTATAGACTTCAAAAACACTGGTGAATGAAACTTCGCTATCGTCAGCCTCACTCTGGTCAGAGGGGAGAAGTGGGGTGCTGGTGTTAGAGATGCCGCCACCCTTACATGCTCCCGCGTGCTCTTGTTTTTGAATGGGAGTTTCTGCGGTGATACCTGCCGGCAGACTGTCACCGAAGACGTCCGCGGCGGTGATATTCTCCGAGCATCTGCGGGGGGTGTGATTGCCGAGTGGGAGTGAGGGCTCCTGAAAGACACACGACCCGTCCTGTATCATGCCTCCGGTCGTCCCCAGGTCGATCGTCGTGCCGTCCTCGGTTTGAATTGTCCAATTGCAGGAACAGCAGATCTCGGTCGCGGCTGATTCCTCAGGTGTCACTTGCTGGAGACGGTTAATGGCAAAAGCGATCAGGATCCCTGATGTGGCGACAACGGCAATTCCCGCAAGCGCAACGGTTATGAGCAGTTTGGGCTGTTGCGGCTTCTTACGCATGACTTCATATTACACTTAGAAGAATGTTTAAAGCAAGCGCAATATCGAGTTGTCCGGTCTTTGCGGAATAGTCGATGTTCGATAGCTTGTCGTACATGCGGGTAAGCCGTTGAATGCTCATCTCTCTTGCATTTGACCGTATCGAAGAAATGGTGAATGGGGGAGTTTTGATCTTTCGCGCGATGTCGGATACGGTAGCACCCTGTTCCTGTAGGAGTTTCGTCAGCAAAATGATCCTGACGTTCCGAGCGATCATCAGGAGAACGAACTGCGGGTCATTTCCCTGCTGGAGGATCCGGTCAAGGATGTGCTCCGCTTTCTCAGGATTGCCGCTATTTATCATATCGATCAATTCCCAGATACTGTGCTCGAGTGTGTCCGGGCACAACTGCTCGATGTCATGTTCGCTGAGCCGGTCTTTTCCGGTCAGCTTGAGCTTCGAGAGCTCGTGAATAAGGCGCTCGGGATCATAATTCATGCGGTCGGCCAGCA
The DNA here is from genome assembly GCA_028696915.1 of Candidatus Dojkabacteria bacterium. Taxonomy (GTDB): domain Bacteria; phylum Patescibacteriota; class Dojkabacteria; order SC72; family JAFGCJ01; genus JAQVGB01. The sequence continues at coordinate 4,836 of JAQVGB010000017.1, forward strand.
GGTGGGCCGCGTCTGCGGGAAGTGACAGTCCTCGTGACTGCGCGGATTCCTGCGCCCACTTCCGGAATGCCCACTTGTTCATCGGAACGCTTTCGTCTATCGCTTTAAATTTCTTGAGCGCCTTCACAAATTTGAGATTGGCGGGAAGTTTGCTATCCTCCCAGATGATCAGGTCCAGCGTTTCACCGGGGTGCTCGAGCTCGTGCATGATCGTTTCTATGAGGAATTCCTTCCGGGGATTCTGTGTGAGGCGCTTTATGAGCAGGACCTTGTGCGGGGTCAGCATCGGCGGGGTTTGAATTTCATCAATGATCGTGCTGGCCTGTGCTACTGAGGCGTCGATGATCTTGAAGTCGAATGTAACAGTGCGCTCTAAAAGACTTTGTTTGATGCGGTTGACAGCCGCGTCCGCCTTCTGTTTGCTCAGAAATGTGTTTTTTCCGTGATACAAGGCGAGCATGTTTGAGCTATGTTTCGAGATATCTTCATTGTACCTGTGTCGGATCTGTTGTCTTTGGAAGCGGTATGCCGAAAACCAGAACGACATCTTCCCCGTAGGCATTGATCACTCCCTCGGGCGGATTGCTGTTCCACTCGGTCTCAAAGTAGTCTGCAAGCTCGGAAAGAGTTGCGGCAGGAGCATCTTCTGAGAAATTGTAGACCTGCACGCCGGATATGGTCTGGTTGGAGCTACTCCCCGCGAACGTGAAAGTCAGGTAGGGATATTCCTGTGTCAGTTCCTGATACTTGAGGTATGTTTCATTGTATCCCAGTCCGGCGTTATAGACATAGATCGTTGCCTTTTCCGAGTATAAAGCGGGATTTTCGTAGAACTGGGAGAGGAATGTGTGGACATCGTCCCATTCTCCGGCTCCAGCTTTCGGGACCAGAACGTAGGCGGCGGAGGGATCCTCGGTGATAAGGGACCAGTTGGCGATGGAAGGATCGAGAACAAGCGAGTAGGACTTAGTTTTTTTCGCTTTTTCGGAGAGCGCGATGACGGCGCGGATGTCTTCCGTTGTGATCTCGCTTATGAATACGCTGGACCCCAGCTGTTGTATGACCTCTGTGACAGCCATAGGATTGGTAAAGGTGTCGGTGGAGAGAAGTTTGTTTTTGATTGCTATAAGAAGTCTCTGCTGGCGACGTGCCCGTGCGAAATCCGAACCCTCGGAACTCTGTGCGTGGCGGGACCGGGCAAATTTCATTGCTGTTTCTCCATCCATGTGCTGGAGCCCGGCGTCGAAGTGCACGGTTTCCCATGTGTCATCGTTGCTTGGGAACATGTAGTCGGTGAACGAATTTTCAACCTCGACGTCTACCCCGCCAAGAAGATCGATGACTTCGACCAGTCCGGAAATATCGACCATGCCTGAGTAGTGGATTTCAAGGCCGGTGATTTCTGTTGCTGACTGGGCGAGACAGGAGAGCCCGGTTCCCGTCTCCTGTGATTCGCAGTGATGATAGATAGCGTTAATTTTTGTGAAATAGTAGGGATTGTCCGGGTAGGCAACCCAGGTGTCCCGCGGGATCGAGATCATGACGACTTCGTTTGTCGCATGATTGTAGGACGCGACAATGATCGAGTCGGTATTTTGCAGTCCGGCGTTCGATGGACGGGTGTCCTTTCCGACCAGCAAGACATTGGTCCTGCCGTTCTCGTCTTTTATTAACTCAGGCTGTTTCTGCTGAATGATGTTCCCGATGGTATCGATCGGGTTGGTGTTGATGCCGATGTTTTGGAAGAACCGGCCTGTTTTGTAGAGAAAAAATGTTCCCCCGATACAGGTGAACAAGAGAAAGGCAAGGATGACTTTTACGGCAAGCTTAATTGTCCTGCGTTTTTTGGTGCCATCTGTCGGTCCGGCGGTAGACGATACGGAAAGGGGTGAGGACTTATGTGTGAGAGAAAATGGAGAAGGCGCTCCCGGTGAGCGACGCCGGTCTTTATCGAGGTTATTGCGTTGAAGGTCCAGCGTTATGCTTTTCATGGCAGTTACTGCAGGTATGTAGTAATGTTCTCATTGTGTTCTTCGAGTGTTTCAGCGTAGTGCAGTATACCATCCTTATCGCTGATGTAGAACCAGTACGGGTTTTCCGATGGATCAAGTAGGGCGTCGAACGCCTGTTGTCCGGGATTTGCTATCGGTGTCGGCGGAAGTCCTGTGTATTTGCGGGTGTTGTACGGAGAATCGATTTGAAGGTCTTCGTAGGTGATGACATGTTTCCAGTCGCCGAAATGGTAGAGGAGTGTCGCATCGACTTCGAGCGCCCAGCCGCTTTCCTGCCGCCGCAGGAGAATATCGGCGACATATCGTCGATCCTCCTCGTGCCGGGTTTCCCGCTCGAGAATTGACGCAAGGGTCAGTAGTTCATGAAAAGAGTAGCCTGATCGTTCTATGTCGGACACGTTGGGTTCGTAAACCTTCTGACGGAGGGTTCCGAGCATGGCGTCGAGCACATACTCCGCGGTCGCATCGGGCGGGAAACGGTAAGTGTCCGGGAATAGAAAGCCCTCGAGCGAGGTATTGTCGGGGACCGGGACGTCGATCGTCGGTATGTATGTCCCGGAATTGACCAGCTCGAGGAATGCGTTTTTTTTGAACGAGTTTTCAGGGTTGAGGGTGAACGCTTCTTCAAGCACATCCGCGATTTCCACGGCCATCAACCCTTCCGGGATAGTCACCCAGATATCGGGATGTTGGGCGTTCTGAAGGGTATCGGTGAGTTCAGTATAGGGAAGATTGTCCGGAATGCGGAATGAGCCCGCCTGCAACTTCGAGGATAGACCTTTCTGGCGCACAAAGAACTTGAAAAACAGCTCGTTATCGATCAAGCCATGGTTGAAGAGCTTAGTGGTGATCTGTGAAACAGTTTCTCCCTCTTCAATCGTGAAGTCGATGATTCGAGTTGGCTCGCCGGAGCCTTTGTACGCCGCCTTCCGGTAGGCGCTGCTCAGCAGGAGAGCTCCTGCCGCCGCGAGTACGACAATAATAAGTGCACTAAGAAGACCTGCTTTTCGAATGCTCATGGTCGAGAAATTCCTGCAAAATTACGGCCGCCGCAACATCGTCCCGGTGTGTTCTCGTTCGTTTTCTGGTGGACGGCTGATCTGCAAATGCTACCATATTTTGTGCTTGTTTTGTGGAAAAAGTTTCGTCCCACTCGTTCACCGGCAGGCCGGTCCGTTCTGCCAAGTTTGCGATAAATGTCCGGTACGAGTTCTGTATATGTTCTGGAGCGGAGTAGGGAATTCCCACGACGATGGATCCGATGTTCTTCTGCGTGCAAAGCTCCGTGATTGTGTCGATAAGCACGTCGTTTCCCGAGAACTCCAGTATTGCGTGAGGCTTTGCGATGATCCCCGTGTCGTCTGAGACGGCGACACCGACACGGCGTTTTCCAAGATCGAGCGCGAGATATTTCACGGTGTTGACGTTCAGCTTAGTACGGCCTTAATCCGTTTCACACCAGATCCGACGTTCTCCTGTTTGGTAATTTTGAATGTACCAAGTTCGGATGTGTTCCCGACATGTGGGCCACGGCAGATTTCCCGGCTGAATGGTTTGTCAGGATCGCCGATTGAGTAGACGTTGACCTTATCTCCATATTTCTCTGCAAACATAGCCTCTGGCACGAGCTCGAGTGCCTTATCCGTGAGCATTTCAGTAACGGTGACTGGAAGCGCGTTCTGTATCTGTTCGTTGACAATGGTTTCCACCTCGGCAATCTCGTCTTCGGTCATGCGGCGGTCAAACGAGAAGTCGAACCTGAGACGCTCAGGGTTAATATTACTGCCTTTTTGCCGGATCCCGTCTCCGAGCACTCTCCGGAGCGCTTCATGCAGGAGGTGGGTCGCGGTGTGGTAGCGTTTTGACATGTCTGACGTATCCGCGAGCCCTCCCTTGAAAAATCCTTTTGCCGCAGTGCGCGAAAGTTCCTGATGCGACGCGAATGCGCTTTCGAACTCCTGTATATCCAGGGTAACACCCCGCTCGGCAAGCAATTCCTGTGTGATCTCGACCGGGAACCCGTATGTTTCATACAGATAGAACGCATCTTCTCCGGTCAGTTTCCCTTTCTGTGTGAGCAGACTTTCGAATTTTTTCAGTCCGCCGGCAAGTGTCTTCTGGAATTTCAGCTCTTCTTCTTCAATAATCTGGAGGATGTGATCTTTCCGCTCAATAAGTTGTGGATAGATTGTGCCAAATTGGGTGATTGCGACCTCTCCGACCTGCCGGGTGAACGGTTTTTCGATACCGAGCTGACGTGCATGCCTGACCGCTCGACGGATAAGCCGGCGCAGTACATATCCGCGCTCCGTCCGTCCCGGAACGACACCGTCGAGTACAATCCATGTCGCCGCTTTAATATGGTCGGTGACAATCCGCTGAGAGGTGAGGTTTGCCGTTGTCGCGAGCGATCCTACTCTGTCAAAAATCGGCTTGTAGATATCGGTTTCAAAATACGAATTTTTTTGTTGGGAGAGCATGACACAGCGCTCGAGCCCTCCGCCGAAATCGACGTTGTGTCGCCCAAGCGGTGAGTAGGTGCTGTCTTTCTTCAAGTACTCCATGAAGACATTGTTTCCGAGCTCGATGAATTTCCTGCAGTCGCAGTTGATATGGCAGTCAGGTCCGCATGGCTCTTTGCCGGTATCATAGAAAAACTCCGAGCACGGTCCGCACGGACCGCCTGCGTCAAGTTCCCACCAGCATTTGTCTATATATAATTGGATGCGCTGTCCCGGCCCAACCTTTGCATCGATCCCATGTGCCTTGAACACTTCTTTCCATACTGAAATTGAGACCTCGTCGCGTGGGGCTTTTTCGTCACCTCCGAATACCGACGCGTAGATGTGGTCGATGCTGATGCCAAGGTTCTTTGTATAAAACTCGACGGTCATTTCAATCGCCTCTTTTTTGAAATAGTCGTTCAGCGACCAGTTGCCGAGCATTTCAAACGCGGTGCAGTGAGTGGTGTTTCCGACCTCGTCGATATCGACGGTCCGTAGGCACCGTTGGCTGTCAGCAATCCGGGATCCTTCTGGGTGAGGTTCTCCCATCAGGTACGGCACGAGCGGGACCATCCCCGCGGCGACGAACAGCATGGTCGGGTCATCCTCCGGTACGATAGGCGCGCTTGGCACGATTGCGTGGCCCCGGTCTTTCATAAAATCGAGAAATAGCTGTCTTACTTCGCTGTACGATAGTTTTTTCATGATATCAAGGAATTATACGGGTATCTCAGACGAAGGGGAAGACTAAGGCTCACCGTGTGATCGGCGGCATGAGTCCTGACGTATCAGGTGGCTCATCACCGGGTTTTGTTGCGGGAATAGGGATGTCGTCGGGATTCAACTGTGGTTTCTGCGGGGGTCGGTCTTCGAGTTTCGATTTGCCTGCGGAGCTTCCGGGTGAAGTTCCGGGGAAGGCGGGCTGTGGCGGCTTGGCTGTGTCGTCTGTGCTGGATGCCGGAATTTGATTATCCGGAGAGGCGGTCTCTTTTATCTTTGGCTCGGCAGGTGTTTCAGGTCTGTCTAGGTCGAGTGCCTCTTCTTCGGCAATTTTTCTCAAAGCGGCGAGAATATCTTCTTCGTCCTGTTCTTCTGCTGTTGCCGACGTGTCGGTTTGTGGTGCGGATCCTGGTGTTTCAGTCGGTGTATCTGCGGATTCGGGTGTGAAGTCGCTTCCGGATTCAGGCTGGAATACAGGAGTGGTCGGGGGAACGTTGGAAGGAGTACCGGAGGGGAACCAGTCTGACGGCTCAGGAGTTTCTACTGATTTCTGCGTGGGTTCTACGTGTGACGGTACCGAATGTTCTGCTGGTGACCGTTCAGGTTCTTCGGGTACCTGTACAGACGGTTTCCCGGATGGGTACGTTTCTGTGAGTGTTTGTCTGTCAGCCCGTGGCGCGAGTGCAGGCTCGGCTACCGGAACAGCCGATGGTTTCGAGGTCGCCGGCGTTTGATCTTTCCTCAAGGGAATATCGGTTTTTGGTACGGCCGTCACCCAGGTTTCGGGGACGGGTTTTTCCGGTACAGCAGAAGACGCAGAGGATGGATATGCGGAAATCGGCGGTTTGGGTGAAACGGGTGTGTCTTGGCGGGATGGGGTGGAGGATGGTGTGTGTGGTACCTGCGCGTCCTTTAGTGTCTCCGGCGGTTTTGTGGAGTATGGAGTCATGTGTTCCTGTGGAGACGTCGGAGGCTTGGGTGTCTGTATAACGTGTTGGGTCGGTGGTGACTGAGGCTTCGGATTTTGTGGCACGATGGGAGCCGGTTCACGGGGTGGCGTAGTGTCCTTACGGGAACTGTCAGACGGATCCTTCTTCTCAATGGTGACAACTTTCGGCTGTACCGCGATGCCGCTCAAGGTCGCTGGCGGTCCGGACCGGGGCGGTGGAGGTGCGGAGTGCGGTGGCTCCGGGTAGTCGTCATCGTCCCTGGAACGGACCCACGACGCATAAAAAAGCCACGGAATTGTTATGGCAAGTAGAATAAGGACCAGTCCGACACCAATGATGATGGCGATTCTCCGTGGTACGGTGAATCCTAATATTGTCATGGTATCGGCCTCGTCGGGGGGCTCTTCTTCTTCTCCCGTTATCGAAAACGTCCATGTCTTGGTCGCGGTCTGCCCCGAGCTGTCTTTAAATGTAACGCTGACCTTGTGACTGCCTGACGCAAGCGGCTGGGACGGCCGGAAAAGGATCGACCCGTCCGCTTCTCCTTCGCCACGCACCGTGACGATCCCCGTCAAATCGTTGTCGTCGAGCTTGACGTTCACACTTCCCGTTTCAATGGTTTGATCTTTTGAAGCTGTCAGCGACGCTGAGATCAGCGGGCGCGAATCAGAGATCTCGGACTTTTCCTTCGGAGAGAGGTTCGTGATTGTGGGGTATGCATCGACAATTTCAGGGGTATCCGCATCATCAGGTTCTTCTACCGGCTGTCCGGCCGGAACGGTGCCGATGCCAATTGCACCAGAAATTCCGGTCCCGACCGCTGGAGGTGTCTGGTTATCTGTCGCTTTTACGACTATGTAGTACGTTCCTGTAGGGGTCGAGGCGGTGTTCCACATATACGCGTTAAAGTCATACCCAAGCCCGGTGATAAGCGGGACCCAGCTGTTCTCGCGTGACGGATCGGTTGCGAGGTATACGTCGAAGCGGGTGATCAGGTTGCGGTCGCTGGCCTGCCACTCGATGCGTGTCGTGCTCCCGGGAGTGATAATACTTCCTGCGGCAGGAAGGGTGACGGTCACACTTGGAGTGTCGTTTGTCGGTGAATCGACGTTGATGACCCAGATTTGCGTTGTGTAGTGATTGTGGAAACCGTCGTTGAGTGCAACTGCCGCAGTGTAACTGCCCGGAGCAGTCGGGGTTCCGGCGAATGTTCCCTGGAACTCGCCCTCCTCGTTTCGATTGACGGTGAAATTAAGCCAGTCGGTCGCATTGATGGTGAAATAATCAATATCATCGCCGTTAGGGTCTTCGGCATCGACGGTGTAGGTATACGATTGGCCGGTGGTCAGGGATGTTGCGGGGCGTGAGTCGCGGTAGGGGTCGGTTTGGAATTCAGGTGAGCCGTTGTCTCCGGGAATGACAATGTTGATGGCCGCTCCGGTTGGGGTTTCACACTCGGTTGTCTGTTCGGATGCATCGGTAACTTGCGCACTGACGGTATAGGGTCCGATAGCAGGGAGGGTGAACTGCAGAGGAGGAGAGCTATCTTTGTTTAGTATGACCTCCTTTTCAGCCGGATCAAACGTCCAATCAATTTTCTGTTCTGCACCGTTGGTGTCGGTAACGGTGACTGACGCGCTAGTTATGCCGGAATCATAATCTGTGCCGATCAAATAAAATTCCTGTTGTGTCCCGGCAGGAACGAGTGAGAGTTGTTTGTCGGAAACAAGTGAGCAGATTGGTGGCTCCTCCGGTTTGTGCGTGAGTGCGCTCAGTGAAAACGTTTTGACTTCACAGAGGTAGCCGCTTTCCGATTGGCGGTGGGGAGCGGTTGCGGTGACGGTGATCGGCCAGGTCATGACTTCGCCAACCTGCGCAGGCTTTTCCCAGTACAGAGTTTTTCCGTCTGGTGCCAGTTCAAACCCCTCCGGTGGAGTATGTTGAATACCGGAACAGGGCGAACCGCAAATTGAAGGATCACAGCCGAGATGGATTGACGCGATCGGTGCATAATCCCCGGCTAGCTCAAGTGTCTGTTGGTATGGAACGCCGAGATACGCGTTCGTCACCGTTTCGGAAGAAAAGTCGGTCGAGAACGAAAGGTCAGGGACCGCTTCGCTGGCGCGGTTTCTGATGTCGTTTACCTCGTTGACCCCCAGCATACTGATCGGAATTGCGGCAAGCAGGAGCAGAGTCCCGACAAGGGTAAGAAGTTTTTCGCTTTTTCGGGCAATTTTCATCTATGTTCACTATATACCAATACGAGCAGGGCACGCAATCATGCCGCGGTTTCTGTTGAACTGCAGATGGCAGGTTTTACGGCGAAGCGCTTTGGCCGTAAAGATCGACGAACGCTTCATTGATCGTAGTGACAGCTTCAGTAAGCGCGCTCCCGACCCCCGACCGGCTGTCGACGACGGCACTGATCGCATCCCGTAGTGCCTGTTCGGACGACTTCTGATCTCCGATCTTCCAGTTTGTATAGTAGGGGGCCATTGTGATGAACGGCCCGACATAGGGGGCGTCCGATAGTTCGTCGGCAAGGTCCTTTCGGCTGTACGGTTCTCCGAACGCACGGCTTTGAGATGCGGCGGCGTACATTTTTTTCATCGATTCCTGCTCAGACAGATATGCAATGAACTGCCAGGCCTCGTACTTGTTTGCAGATTGTGCTGAAACGGCATCTCCCCAATACATGCCGAAGTGGACCGGCTGGTCATTGCCGACCAGTTGAGGGAATTCGGCTGTATCGAAATTGATCCCGGGGTTCATGTTAATGATGTCGAACACCCGCCAGCTGGGGGCAAACATCATGGCAAGTTTTCCTCCCGCAAACATTTCAAGATCGTTGCGCAGTCCGCATGACCACGCACGGTGTTCGAGCACGAAGCTCGTGTAGTAGGTGAGAGAATCCTGCCCGCGGCTGGTATTGAACGTCGCCTGCATTCCGTCAGCGGAGGTCATGGGCACATTGTTCTGTAGCATGAGCGCGGCAAGAATATCGGCGGAATGGTTGATATTATTGGAGCATCCAAGTGCAACCCCTGCCTGTGTTATCGTTCCGCTTGTGTCCGTAACGGTCAGTTTCTTTGCCGTTTCGATCATGGTGTCCCAGTCTCTCGGAGGGGTGGAGACACCTGCCTGTTCGAATAAATCTTTATTGTAGAAAAGCGCAAGGCCGTCGACTTCGAGTGGAATCGCATACAAATAGCCGTCGGATCCGGTGAAGTCCTGCTGTGCACACGAGTAAAATGTCTGCTGGTATTCAGATACGCTCATTATTTCCGGAGGGACCGGAGACAGCCTGTCCTGGAATTTTGAAGTCCACGCATTATTGATGCGGACGATATCCGGGGTTGTTTGTGGGTCGGCCAGGCGCGTGTACACATTTTCCTCATACTGTGTGAACCGCTCCTGTGAGTACCGGATGGTGACATTGGGGTGTTCAGCTTCGTATGCTTCGATAATCGAACTCAGGTGGCTCTCCGGCTCCCAGAGGCCCCAGTATACGATCTCGACCGGTTCGCCGGAACTGCCGTTATTATTTCCCCTTAGACGGGAAACGACGACGAATGCGATGACGGCGACAAGCACGAGCAAAACAGCACCCGCGATGAGCAGGGTCCTTTTTCCGCTATCCATCGGTGCGTTCTCCAATGACAATTAATCGTTTGCTTCCGATCCCCAGCGGCCAGCAGGTCATTAACGTTACGGTCTCCTTGTCCGATTCACCCGAAAGGACCGCGAAATCGTTCGGATCGGTGATTTTTTTCTTCTGAACGACGTACGTTAACATCTTACCATCTTTTTCTATGTGAATGGTGTCAGCGATCTCGACCGATTCCAATCGTGAAAAAATTGTTTCGACATAGTCGGGATGACGTGAAAAGAACGAATCAACAGCGCTGTGCCCGTAGATGAAACTATTCCCTCCGTCTCCCGGAAGTGGTGTGCCCTTGAAGTGGGCGAGGCCATTTTTGAGTGCCGCGTTGTAGGTTTTTTCATTGAAACTGTCGACGTTCGGGGTGATATTCACTTTAACAATGCCCGCCGACTCGACGGTCAGAACCATTGCCTTGGAGTAGGTTTTATCAATGACCGGTGGCGGCTCTTGTTCCGGTGACGTACCAGTCTGGGCTCCTGCAACAGCTTGTGGTCCGATATGTCCGACAAGGTTTTGAAAGTAACTGATTCCCGGATCGTAGTAGGGCAGGTCGGCGGTTTCGGGGTCAAGCTCCTGCTCCGGGATCGGGGTTTTGATCGTCTCTGCCTGGTGTTGAAGATATATTCCCTGAGCGAACGAAAGCGCAAGCGGCCCAAACTGCGATATGAGGATAACAAGACCGGTTACCGCAAGGAGTGTCGAGATGGTGTATTTTGCAACACGCATCCTGCGCTGGCGTTTATAGGTCTCATTTTCTTCTTCTCGGGATTCTGTAATATCGGTGCTGTAGAAATTGTTCATCTATTGAGGTATTGTAGCATAGAGCGCACTAAGGGTAAGGGTAAAACTAAGGGTGAGGAAAAGCGTCCAACCGGTTCCTTTTCATTCCCCTTTCGCTTAGTCTTAGTCTCAGCTTCGCTTGTGGTATAATTGCGCGCTAGCAGTTAATAATTGCGACTGCTAATGTGTGGCGGGAGGAATTTTTGCATTCAGAAGTGGAGTGCAACTCCGGTCGTTAGGGTTAATTGAGATCTTTACGCATGGCAGAAAAGAGAGATTACTATGAAGTGCTCGGTGTTTCCCGCGATGCGTCGGCGGCTGAAATCAAGCGTGCGTATCGGAAGCTGGCCAAAGAACTTCATCCTGATCACAACAAAGAAGATGGTGCCGAGGACAAGTTTAATGAGGTTCGTGAGGCATA
>JAQVGB010000073.1 GCA_028696915.1 Candidatus Dojkabacteria bacterium
TATCTGGAGGTTGCTGTTGTTGAAGTAGAGGACACGGGAGAAGAAGTTCCCGACGTAGAACTCCCGGAAAATGAGCCGGCAGGTGGGCCAGCCAAAAGATTCAGGGCAATTCTTGGCGTTTCCGGATCGCTGGATCAGAAAGCGTTAGAAGGTGATGACCGTCGGGAAGTAGGTCAGGAAACCGCGATAGCCTTCGCTGTTGTCGATTTTGATCTTTTACCGGGTGATGTGCAAATGATTCTTAAGGAGAACCTGCGCGAATCCGAATAGCCCCCCTCGAACTCCATACGTCAGCACGGTATAATCCGGCTATGAGCGCTTCCACAACGCCAATGATGCGCCAATACCAGCATCTCAAACAACAGTATCCCGACAAGGTGCTCCTGTTTCGTATGGGCGACTTCTACGAAACGTTCGGGGATGACGCCGAAATCACCGCCCGAGTCCTCAATATTGCACTCACCTCACGTGACAAAAAAGACGACCCCACCCCACTCGCCGGATTCCCTCACCATGCAGTAGATCAGTACCTGCCGAAACTGGTGAAGGCCGGCTACCACGTGGCAGTCGCGGAGCAGGTCGAAGACCCAAAAACGGCAAAAGGTATCGTTCGCCGGGAAATCACCCGCATTGTCACTCCGGGAACACTAACCGGGACCTCGTCGGACGAGGACACGAAGACCGTCTTCATCGCCTCACTTTTTCAGAACAAAAAAACATTCGGGGTTGCGCTCTGCGATCTTTCAACGGGTGCGTTCAAAGTGACCGAAACCCGCTCGAGAGCCCTCCTTTCTGCTGAGATAGGGCGAATGAACCCTGCGGAAATCCTCATCCCGCCCCAGCAGGATTTTTCATTCCTCTCCGAGTACTCCCTTAATGTTAATGAAAACTTTTCGTACCGCTACGAGCAGGCGTCATCCGTTCTCACCTCCCATTTCAACGTTAACAGTCTTGCCTCATTCGGAATTCTCCCGTACCAGGAGGCAATCATTGCCGCCGGAGCCCTGATCACGTATCTGACTGAAACCCAGAAATCGGAGCTACGCCATATCAGCAGAGCACTGTACTACTCGCTCTCCGGCACCATGGTGCTCGATCGTGCGACTATCAAAAATCTCGAACTCATCGATTCCGGAAGCGATCGTGGCCCATCAGCTAGTCTTTTCAAAATCCTCGACCGGACCGTGACGGGTATGGGGAGCCGGAAGCTGTTTTCCTGGGTTCTCAATCCTCTGCTCGACCATTCGGAAATCCAGAAGCGGCTCGATATCGTAGAATTTTTCTTCAAAAATCCTGACAAACTGTCGCACCTGCACGATATGCTAAAACACGTCTCGGACCTCGAGCGGATCGCCGGACGGATCGGTCTGATGCGCACCACAGCTCGCGATCTCCTCAATCTAGAAACGTCACTTTCCACCGCGCTGGATATCGCCGGCCGGCTTTCTGCGGAGCCGGAACTTGTCCCTATGCTCACGTCAATCTCGGACAACGCCACGTCTGCCAAGAACGTCATTTCGACTATTTCAGAAAGTATTCATGAAAACCCGCCACTTGCGATCACCGAGGGCGGGATTATCAAAGATGGCTTTGACAAAGAAATTGATCGCGTGCGCCGTGAAGCATCAGGGAGCACCGACTGGATCAAAAATCTTGAAGAAGAGGAGCGGAAACGCACCGGCATTTCATCACTGAAGGTGAGGATGAACAAAGTGTTTGGCTACTATATCGAAATCACCCATACCCACAAGGACAAAGTGCCCGATCATTACATCCGGAAACAGACACTGGTCAACAGCGAGCGCTACATCACCCCGGAAATGAAAGAAAAAGAGGAAATTATCATGCACGCACAGGAAATCCTCTCCCGGCTCGAATATGACTGCTTCCAGAACGTCATCAATCGCCTACTCGAGCATATCGAAGAAATACAGACGATCGCCGATACGATCGGGACCATTGACGCCCTCGCCTCACTTGCCGAGACCGCACGTATCAACGACTACACCCGGCCGGACGTTGTGAAAATTGGTGAAAAAGAGGGTATTCTAGAGATTAGAGATAGCCGCCATCCAATCGTCGAGCGAAGCACTCCGGAGGAGTTCATCCAGAATGATCTTTTCATGAACACCGTCTCCGACCGGCTCATCGTGCTGACCGGTCCCAATATGTCAGGAAAATCGACATTTATCCGTCAGATGGCACTTATCGTGCTCATGGCGCAGATTGGAAGTTTCGTCCCCGCCTCACACGCACACATATCAATGGTCGACCGCATCTTCACACGCGTCGGTGCGTCGGACGATCTTGCCGGCGGAAGAAGCACCTTTATGGTCGAGATGGACGAAGCCGCAAATATTCTCAATAATGCAACCAAGAACAGCTTCATTGTGCTCGATGAAGTCGGGCGCGGCACCAGCACCTACGATGGTGTATCGATCGCATGGGCAATCGCGGAGCACTTACACTCCGTTACCGGCGCACGATGCCTGTTTGCCACACACTATCACGAGCTTTTGAAACTTGAAGACGACCTGCAGGCGGTCAAAAACTACCATGTCGCCGTCCACGAAGAAAACGACGACGTGCTTTTTTTGCGAAAAATCGAACGCGGCGGCACCGATCGGAGCTACGGCATCCATGTCGCACGCATGGCAGGACTGCCCCAGAATGTCATCACCCGTGCTCGAGAAATTCTCGATGGATTTGAGCAGGAAAACATGTTCGCCGTCAGGAACGAGCTGAAGCGTGATGATACCCCGAAGGCAGGCACGAAAGAGGAAAACGCCGAGAACAGTACCGACACCAGCCCCCAGCTCAGTTTCATCGACAGCCATCTCTCGTCGACAATTCCAAATCTATTCAACGAGCTGAAAGACGTGGATATCAATACAATCACACCAGTTGAAGCCCACAGGCTCATCGAGAAATGGAAAAAACAGCTGGGAGTGTAAGATGGACTCTGATCACCTACTCCTCGGCACTCACCCGCTTCACTGCATCCTCAATCGTCATCCGCTCCTGCGTGCCGCTTTGCAGATTCTTCAACTGTACGACACCAGCCTCTTTTTCTTCCGGCCCGATAACCACCACCCACGGAATTCCCTTCCGGTCAGCATATTTGAACTGCCGTCCGATACTGTCCGCGTCCGGGTACAATAGAGCCGGAATTCCTGCCTCACGAAGCGATGTAGCGGCCTCCAGCGAGGAAGCGAGCATATCCGGACCGAACAACGTCACCAGCACCTGTGACGGAGCCGTATCAATGTCAACCAACCCCTGCTCTTTAAGAACGAGAACGATCCGCTCGATCCCAAAGGACCCACCGGTCGCGGGGACCTGTTCTCCCTTTCCGAGATAGTCTCCGATGATGTTGTCATACCGGCCGCATCCACCGACCGACCCAATATTCCCGTCGATGATCTCAAATTCCCAGATCGGACCGGTATAATGCGCAAGCCCGCGGGCAAGCGACGGATCAAACACGTATTGCGACTGGTCGACACCCGCAGAAGAAAGATAGTCAAAAATCATCCGAAGCTCCTCTAGACCTTCACGCCCGACCTCTGTTTTTCCAACCGTTTTCAGTAACTCGTCCACACGCTCGACGGCATTCTTA
>JAQVGB010000018.1 GCA_028696915.1 Candidatus Dojkabacteria bacterium
TTTTGCGGTCCCGATTGTCAGGTCCGTATAGATCTGGCGTGAGTCCACGTTAATGATTTCTCCGTTAAAATGAGCGGCGAGCGTTCGTCCGAGTGTCGACTTGCCGGACGCAGTCGGTCCTCCAAGTGCGATAATTTTTGGCAACGTCATCGGTATGCGCGTAACAACAGAGGGGGGTAGAGGAACCTGATCACGACGGAAGCCCAGACTTGAGTTAGTACAATGATGGCAAGTTCTTCTATCCATGGCCGGGCGATCCAGCCGGTCAGTACAGAAAAAAGCACAATCAGAATTGAAAGTCCAAGAAATACCGGTGACATTGTCTTGAGCATCAATGACACCGCCTGTTTTTCAGAAATGTTCGGCTTTGTCTGATAGAGAGCAGAGATTGAGAGATACAGCGGTAGATGTGCAAGAAATACTGAAAATGCCACGGCGAATCCTAAATGAGTGCTGAGCTCAAGCACGTTCAAGCCCAACCCGGCCAGCAGAAGCCCGCCAACAAAGATCAGTGTTGAGACACTATGCACCGCCGCCGAGAGAATTGAAAATGTCAGAAGCTCCTTTTGTGCTGGATTGCCATATACGTTGCGAAAGGCGATGTGTCCGGTGTGAAGGGCAATCACTGCAATCAGTGACAGCACGAGGAGATTTCCCGAGATAGTGTTTAAGATCAGGATGTTTGTGACGTGCTCATACCAGAGTGCTCCGGTGAGCGGGAGCAGAAGCATGAGGACACGGATAATTGTAGCGATCTTCTTACTCTTCTTCATGAATGTTAAAGAATTGATAAAAAAAGACGCCAAGCAATCCCGAAACAGCAAGAATGGTCCCTGCCTGACCAAGGGTTTTTGCGGATGCATACGAGGAAAGCCGCAGGAAGATGCTGAATACCAGTACTGCAATAAGTGCAGGTATGTGCAGGGATGCCGGGACGGAGCAGAAAACCGAGATATGCACGATCAAGGCGATAATGATTGAAACGGAGAGTGGGACTCCGGTAAGCTTGAATGCGGCGACCATCCCGATGATGAGAAGCCCGGTGATAATGGTCTGTGAGATTGATTCAGCAATGAGTATTCTCCTGATCAAAAGGCCTACACCAAAAGTCCCGGCAAGGACGGTGAACAGCATGTCCATCGCATCCGCTGTATAGATGTTTTCGGCATTTTCGGCGGGAGTATCGATGATGTCCGGGGAAATGGGTCCTGTCTCCAGATATCCTGCGATTCGTGCCCCGAGGTTTCCGGATGATTGAACAATGACGGTCGGTTGGGGAGCGGTGTCGTTTGGAGGAACGAGCCATCCCTGGACAAATATCCCATCAACCGATAATCCGATTGTTCCGGATGTATCTGACCACTTCTGCCGGGTGTCCTCAGAAACTGAAAGCTCGATGTAGGCATAACCTTCACTTTCTGTTGTGAGCTCCGCCGACAGAATATCAGATTGCTGAATATCCGAGGCTTCGAAATTTGACTCATCGAACATTGCGAGGGCGTTTGTTTCAAAGTCGACACCAGCCTTGGGTTTTAAAAAAGTGACGACGCCTGTGCCGGCGATCTGGGTAACTGTTTCTGCCGGGTAATCTTGTGGAACGGAAATTGTGAGAATATCGTTATCGAGAATCATCGTTGACTGACGGTAGTTGAAAAACGAAAGCCTTTTCTGAAGAGTTTCAGCACTCTCGAGTTTTTCCGGGTAGTCATTCTGTCCGGATAGATCAATGGCCATTTCGATGTGCCGGGTAAAATCCATACCCGGGACCAGGTTGAATGTCCCAATCTGCGCTGGATACCAGGACGCGCTTTCGATCCGGGGAAGAATGATGATCGAGCACACAACGGTAAAAAGCCCGGCGAGCAGGAGTCGGACAATTTGTTTACCGGAAATGCGAGGTTTGATATATGGCGTTCTCATGCGAGCAGGCGGTTTTCGTCTCCGACGAGCATGATCTTATGTTTGTTCAGAATATTGAGAATAAATGCGTCCCGTTTCTTTTTTCTGAAGGTGAACTCTTCCTCGGACATGACGGAGTAGCGGATCTCGGTCTTGGACGACTCCTCGACTTCGTGTATAACGGAAGAAACCGCTTTCAAATTGAGCTCACCGATTATCAGAACGTCGATGTCGTATTGTGACGGATGGTGGTTTTCGATATAGGCGGTCGTTAAAAGCGCGTACAAAACAGTTCCCATCCGGTCGATGTTATTAAGGATTGCTGAGCCCAGGCCCGATTCTTTGTGGACAATGCCAAGTAGTTCCGGAAAAATGGGGCATTTTCGGTTGAGCATGTAGTACTGACGGTTTCCCCGTTTTTCGCTGACCAATACGCTCGCCCGTTCAAGATTTTTCAGCTCGCGGCGCACGGCGTTGATCTCCTCGTCGATCGTTCTGACAATTCCGCGGATATGGATTTCTTTTGAGATATCCAGGAAAAAAAGCTTGAGCAGTTTCACCCGAACCTTGGAAATGAAGAGATTTCCCATCATATCCGGTGTTTCAGCACAAATTAATACTCATGACTCGATGGAGACAGTCCCCTGATCGACCGGTACGGCCTCAATCCAGGTAATCCCTCTGTTGAACACAATTTCATCACCACTGGTATCAAAATACCGTGTCCGTTTCGTGAGGCTGTCCTTCTGCCATGTACCGTTAATTACCGCGCCATCGCGAAGTATTATAGCAGTTCCGTTCCCGATTGTCGTGACGATCATATGCGCTTTGTCGTCGTAGGTCGAAATGGTCTCTACTCTCTGAATGATCACATTTTTTGCATAGACTTGAGAATCCGTGCCGGCATCCATATATGGAGTCGTATTGTTAAACCGGAGGTAACTATTGCTGTCCCGGTCGTATTTCCAGGTGACATCGTAGACGCCGCCGTTCCTGAGGCGCTCAAAAAACACGAGTGTTGCGGTTGTTTGTGCTCCCCGCTGTTCCAGGGATGCATCCCGTTTGAACGACCATCCCTCAATGGTGTCAGGACTTCCGGAATAGCCGTATGTGCCTGCTTTCTCATAGAGCAAATCGGTCGAGGTGAATGCGTTATGTGGTGCGTATCGCTGTGAGCTTCGCCAGAATGTGCCTCCGCGGTCGAGGGACTTAATTTTATATCGGTAAATATTACCTCCGGCGTCTACTTTTGGATCGTCCGATGATGCATAGCCAATGTGCATATACAGTGCATCAAACGGCATGAGCCATTCGAGATAGCACTGCCGGGCGCTTCTCACCGGCCCGATCGCGTCGGCCTCTTTTCCCCAAAAAATTGCCATTGTGCGTGTGATCCCGCCTTCCACGAGGGCTTCAAACACGAGGTCCGCCGAGTTGTAGCCGTATTGCGGCCGTGCTTCGGTGTGATTTTCGATCATGACGGCAATAGGATACCGTGAGGAGATCTCATCAAACTCTGCTTTCGTGTACAGCTCGCCGTTAATCGGATTTTCGGTATCACGTGGGGCAGAGGGCTGGGGAAGTGTGATGTCGGATAAAGGGGAGTATTTTTGAACAGTCGCGGTGATACGTTTCGGGATTGAAAGCTCTCCTTCTCCCGGTTCAGAGAGGATGATAGCGTATGCAGCAAGTCCTCCAATTCCCAGAATGGAGGCACAAATGATAACTGTTGCAAGTATTTTCCGTGAGGGGGTTAATGAAGAAAACCACTCGGCAACTGCTTGGGGAACATGAACGATACGTTTAAATATATTGTTCGGGGGTGTCTTGCGGGGGTTTTTCTGTGGCACTTTCGAGGCCAGATTGGATGTGGAGTCAGGAGGTGTGCCCTGTATGCCGGACGGTTTCTTATTTACGACGTTTGAGTCAAGATTGAGTGTTTCCATAAGCGAGCGCTTCATTAATTGCTTGTTTTTCCTCGTCTGTCAACGTATGGGACGAGGATCCGTTTTCGACGCTTTTCGCGTATATTTTCGAAAAATCACGGCCGAACAGTGTGCTTAAAACGAAACCGTTGTTATTCTCGTTCAGAAGCGCAAGTGAGAAACTCTGGTCGCCGCCGGTATCCTTGAACGCCTGGAATCGCACGAGGCCGATTTTCCTAAAGAATGTCGCGGTATCTGACCGGATATGCTCAAACTCCTTGTGCATCTCGGCGATATCTACGTTGGTTTTCTCAAGCAGGTGTTCGATATCTTTAATGAGCGAGGAGAGATCGCGGTCTTTGGTCCCACGGCTCAGGGTGTGGACCCGTGACTCGAGAGAACGTATCCTGACCCACAAAAATGCTGATGTCCCCGCTAATGCGATGATAAGGACAATTGGTATAATATCGCCGTCCATGTGCTAATGCTACCACAAATATGCAGACGTTTCATATTAAAACCTGGGGCTGTCAGATGAACTATGCGGATACCGAAAAGATCCGGTATATTCTGTGCTCTGGTGGCTACCGGGAAGTCTCATTTCGTGAGAACCCGGACCTTGTCATTTTGAACACCTGTTCTGTCCGTCAGCGGGCGGAAGACAAAGTGCTTGGGCTCAGTCACGCGATGAGATCATTAAAAAATAACAATCCTCGGGCGCGGGTTGTCCTGACCGGGTGCATGGCCCAGCGACTGGTCCGTAACGGTTGTAACGAACATGAAGATGCGAAGTATACACGCTCGCTTGCACGGAGGCTTCCATGGGTAGATTTGGTTATTCCAATAGGGGATAGGACGGGCTGGGAGGTGATGATTAATGAAAGTATTGTCCCTGAGAGTGCTGGTGATGCTCAGGTTTTGTATGACAACTGCCCACAGGAACGGTCAGACCGGATACGTGCCAATGTCCCCATTTCAAAAGGATGTAACAACTTTTGCACATACTGTATCGTGCCGTTCACCCGTGGAAGGGAGGTGAGCAGGTCGTACACTGCTATTTTTAATGAAGTTACAGATCTTGTTTTGCGTCAGTATCGGCTGATAACGCTTTTGGGACAGAATGTGAACAGCTGGCGGGGGGGCAAAGATGGCTGTTCATTAAGTTTTCCTGACTTGCTTCGTGCGGTTGATCAGATCGATGGATTGTACTGGCTGAGCTTTCTGACGTCGCACCCGAAAGATTTCTCTCCGGAACTCGTCGACGTGCTGGCGGACGGCCGTCATATTTCACCATATGTTAATCTACCGGTCCAGTCGGGGTCGGATACGGTACTTGCGCGCATGAACCGTAAGTATACGACCCGAGATTATCGAAAACTAGCTGAAAATCTCAGGAAACGTGTCCCTGGTGTCCGGCTGTGCACCGATATTATTGTGGGCTTTCCGGGGGAGACAGAGATGGAATTTAATGAAACGGTGTCGTTCATTAAAAAAATGCAGTTTGGTATGATTTATCTCGCAAAATATTCTCCGCGACCGGGCACCGCCGCTTTTTCGTTACCGGACAGCATTCCTGAAGAGGAGATCGAACGCCGAAGACGCATAGTGGAGGATGTTCAGAGTTCTATCATGAAAAAACGCAACAGCGCACGAGTCGGGTCGGCAGTTCAGGTGCTGATGACCGGACACGGCAGAGGTCTGACGTTCGATTTGACCGAGATAACGATTGAGGGTGGGGAAGATGAGGGTAAGGGGGGGCATTCAGGTGAGGTTGGATCCTTCATAAACGTTGTTGTTACCGAAGGATCTGCAGGTGGACTGCGGGGAATGGTTGCGGTATAGTGTAACGGTGGTTCGGAAGATCCGGATACACGGGAGAGGATACGAATCCGCATGCCGATGTTCTGTCCGGAACTTTACGGTCGCCCTTTATTTTTACGATTCTCCTTCATGAATAATTCCTCAAAAGGTCTGCAAGTGTTCGTTTTGCTCGCAGTGCTTACGGTTTCAGTAGTGCTGATTTTCATGCTTGTGCGGCGTGGTGACGAGCCTGTCCGTGAAAATGAAGAGGAGCAGGAAAACCTCGAAGATGAGTCAGAGGCGGATGGGGAAGTTGAGAATTCTGAAGATGAGGAAGAGCCGAAAGTAATTGATGAAGTTGAGGAGAATCAGGACAGCGCAGTGCTGACGTCAGATTTCACCCGTAGTGATCAATCGGTCGGGACAAGCTCAGAGGATGCGTCGTATACGCTCGTTTCAATCACTGACACACCCATGGGTGACTTCCACCGTTTTGTTTTCGAATTGGAATCTGACGAAGAAGAGATCGGTCTTGCCGAAGCGAGGCTTGTTGCATCCGGTGGTTATGTTCGACTCCGCCTTGACCGGGTAACATCGGACCAGAGCGGGATTGGCTACCAGCAGTCGAGAGAAATTAATGAAAAAGGAATTTCACGGTTATATCATGATGTGACGCCTGTTGCCTCAGAAGAAGTCTATACGGTCGGGGTTGCCGACAGCCCCAGATTTTATCTTCATGAAGGGCTGGGACTCAAAATTATCCTCGATGTCGAATACCCGGGTGAGGAGGAGTTGGTAGTTAATGCGGATGATTCTGAGAAATTCACCGACGAAGATCTCACATTGTCTGGTACAAATACCGAAGAAGATGCTAGAATAATCAGCTATTCATGGTCCGTCGGCGACGGACTGCTGAAATTTGTATGGGGAACGAGCGCGGCTTCCGGAAACCCCACCCCGCCTACAACCGTTACGTATGGCGATAATGAAATCACGGTGAAATTCAGTGAGGTACAAAGCGATGCCGCAATCGGGTCTGATGGAGAATTCGAAGCAGTGCTGACGGGAATTGTAGAACGGGTGACAGGAACACGGACCGGAGCAGAGAGCACATACGTGTTCCATTTGTCGGAGAATTCGCTCTACCGGGTATCACGGAGTGTGTCACCCAATCAAGTGGTGTTGGAGATACATCTGTAAGAAGCGAACGGGTTAGGAGTCGGACGGTTGAAGAATATCAGACGATGTTTGTGACAACGTGATCATCGGGGTATAGCTCAGTTGGCTAGAGCGCACGCATGGGGTGCGTGAGGTCGTGGGTTCAAGTCCCACTACCCCGATATCTGCAAAGGACTTCTAATCTTTTGCAGATTTAAATTTGTAACCTGTGTGTATAGTTGAGTAGTCCTAATATTGTTATGTCCCAGTAATTCTTGTACATACCTTGTATCTACACCATTTTCAAGCAAATGTGTGGCAAAACTGTGTCTAAGAGAATGAAAACTTACATCTTTTTTAATATTTGATTTACTTAATGCATTTGAAAAGACCTTCTGTGCTGTACGTATAGTAAGTTTGCCACTTTGTTTACTTGTAAATACAAAGTCTCTTCTATCCTTTAAGTAAGTAATTTCAACTAAATCTTCCTTTATTTCTTCTGGAAAGACCGTAATCCTATCTTTATTACCTTTAGTATGCTTAATATGTAAGGTTAAACTTGTAAAATCAATATCTTCTACTTTAAGATTGACTACTTCACTTACTCTTAAGCCAGCACCATATGCTAAGGATAGCATTAACTTGTGCTTGGGATTATCTACTGTAGACAATATGGTTTTAATTTCTTCTCTAGTTAGAACTACAGGAATCCTTTTTTCTTGCTTGGCAGATCTAATAGCAATTTTGTCTTTTACACAGATGATATTGTAGTAGTAGAACTTGATTGCATTAAGGTATAAATTTCTGGATTTGGCTGCAGCATCATGTTGTTTACAGTAAAGCAAAAAATCTTTAATGTTTTCCACATCTAACTGTCTTAAAGATACTCTTTTAAACTCAAAGTATTTTTTGAGTGCACTAGTGTAGCTCTTAATTGTCTTGGGACTATAGTCACGAAGTTCTAATTCTCTTATGGTTAAGCTGATCTCACTTCTCATACTTAAACAATCTTGGTATTATTAGTGTAATACAACAGTACCAACTGATTCTTAATTATTTCTTAAACTGGAAGTTTCGTATAGTAACCAGTTAAATGAAATATGAGAAAAGTTTTTAAATAATTATAAACAACAACTATTTATGATTAAAAAAAATACAAAAGCAATTTTCCTTGATGGTGATTTCAAAGGAGAATATGATTGGAAAGGAGGCATACCTCTTTCTGAAGGTGAAATCATGTCCGTAAAAATTAACGGAAAATTGCTTCAATATAAATTATCTAAGAAAGAAGTTTCCTGCGATGCAGAAAGTGAAGATCAAATAGTTGATGTTCTTTATACTTTTGAATTGATGTAAAACTTTTCTCATACTTGCTCCGCTTCGCTACGCACCACGCTGCGCTCTCACTCCACTTCGTTTCGTTCGGGTCATTTAACAGGGCTTAAACGGAAAATGCCTCAGCTCGGCATTTTCCCAAATTGCTCCCTGCGGTCGCAACTTCGTTTAAGCCCGATGTTAGGCGAAATTCAAAACCTCGCCTCTAAGGAAGAGCCCGCTTTAGAAAGTATTTTAAATCTATTATAATAACCATATATTATGAAGCTCAAAAATAAAGTCATCGTTATAACCGGAGCAAGTGACGGGATTGGTAAACAGATTGCCCTAAGACTTGCAAAGGAAAGCAGCAAATTGGCTCTTATCGCAAGAGACAAAATTAAACTTGATGAAGTTAGTAAAGAAGCAAAGAAACTCGGAGCAGTTGATGTTAGAACTTATGCTTGCGATATTCGCCAAACTGACAAGTTGGAAGCTACAATAAAAACCATCATCTCCGACTTTGGAGCAGTTGATATTCTCATTAATAATGCTGGAATTTGGCAAAAACTTATGTCTGTCGATGAAATTCCAAAAGAGGTCGTCGATGATGTAATTGGAACCAACTTGTCAGCGCTCATTCACATTACGCGTTTGCTACTTCCTACTTTGCGCACAAGAGATGAGGCCGCGATTATCAATGTGACTTCAAAATCTGGTGTCTTGGCACAAGAAGGGCAATCTGTTTATACCGCCAGTAAATATGGTGTTCGTGGATTTACTGAAGTTCTTAAACTTGATCTAAAGGACACTAATGTTAAAGTTGCTGGTGTTTATCAAAGTGGCACGAACACCAAAATGTTTGAAAAAACTGGCGAAAATTTTCCTACGGAAAAATTTACCAATCCCTCTGACTTAGCCGATGTTATTGGATATATGCTAACTAGACCTGATAAAATATGGCTGCACGATGTTCGTGTAGAAAAGTAAGCGAGCTCTTTTATTATTAATAACGGCAAGGTTTTGAACTCAAGGGGACGTTGCACTTTCGCTCGTACCTCGCTCACCCTCGCCTAACAGCGGATATGAGGTTCGGCTCTTGCAGAGCCTCAACCCAAATTGCTTCGCAACTTCTCATATCCGCAAACGTTAGACGAAATATTGCTAATTTACTAAATTAGGAAACTCATATAAAGACTTCCACTTATACTTAAATTCTTTAACATATGAGATAATCGTATCAATTAGAGGGAGAATCCGCCTGCCTCCCGAAGTGTAACGAAGATTAGGTTCGTACATAGTACGATTGCCCCGATGTCCGCGAGCGATAAGCGAGCGACTACATAGGGCAGTCCGACCACACCGAAGGTATGGGCGCGGCTACGCCAAATGACGAGATTCAGGAAATATTGTTAATTAATGAAATTACCGCAGACAAACCTTGATAAAGGTTGAAGTATCAGTCACCAATGCTTCTGCTTGAAGTGATCGGTTCATTTCTGTTATAAACCAGTTAACTCATCGTTGACTGTTGCATATCCTCTATATAACTGCTCTGAAGGTGCCGCACAAAACCTGCAAAAAGAAAGGATTACCCGCACAGACAATCCTCATCTGTGCAATCGTTGGTGGACTAACCGCATCCTTACTTTCTACGGTGCCGCTCGTCGATGCCGCCCCTGTCTACGACTACGATAACGGTAGTTGGACCGATCTGTATTCGGACAACACGGGCACGTCCGCCAGGTCGCAGGCGAATGTGGACACATCAGATGGGAAGCTGAAGTTGACAAATAGCGGCGGTGGATTTATCGCACCGTTTTACACGACGGGTTATGTCCGTACCACCAGTATTGGCGCGGAGGCCGGCGTCAAAATTGCCAGATGGGGAACCGTCACGCTGACGAGGGAGCTACCTCCAGACACTTCAATCACTGTGCAGGTACTTGATGAAGGTAACCAGATATACCCCAACAGCCTCCTTGCAGGAAATGAAACGGGATTCACCGATTCTGTCATAGATATCAGTGATCTTGCGCTCGAGCGCACGGCGGTCCCGGGATCCGCTAAAGTTCCACGTATCCGTTTGCTGATAACGCTTGCAACGATAAATACAGACGTTACCCCTGAGGTTGATTCGGTTGTGGTGAGCTGGACAACTGAGCAGGGGGATCTTAGTGAAACTACATTAGCCGATACAGCCTGACCGACGTTTACAGGGAACAATCAGAATACTTTCGCGAGCGCATATTCATCCAATCCCGTCTACCAGGTATTGCGGTGGGCGAAAACGTACGAGAATCAATTTGGAGGTGGCGTTATTCGTGGTACTGGAGAACTGTTATATTTCAAGACGATGGGGGGAACCTCAAATGGGAGTGACAGGACGAATGGAGTTTTTGAGGCGGTGAATCGCAATTCTGGAGAGACGGTTTGGTCTGAGACCTTTTCGGGCCAGGCGGCAACCGATTCGTTCATAACACTTGGTAACAATGGATCTCTGTATATATCGGGTATCGAAAACGATATTTTGGCGGCATACGATATTGACGAAAAGATATCCACCAAGTGGATCTACCAGTTCAACGGTGGTCATTCAAATGTACAGGTTGCGATCGCAGACGATGGGACGTTGTATACGACCAGAAATGACACATCTACAAATGCAAGAATTATTGCTTTTAACCCTGATGGATCGATTAAGTGGACGACAGCAATTAATCCGCCCGGTACGGGGGGGACGCTCACCGAGTCTCATGTCGGACTGGCCAGTGACGGAACGGTGTATGTCGATTCGTACCGAAGTACCGGGCAGAGTACGGGAACACTGTATGCGCTAGATCCTGAAGACGGGTCGATCACGTGGACATACCCGGAAATTCCCAGCCGAAATCTTCTGGTAGACGAAGAAGATACCGTTTATCTGGCGGATTCATACCTCAACCCTTCCGCCCCCTCAACCCCTGTCGCACGCAGGGTCGTCGCGGTCAACAGCGATGGTTCACTCAAATGGGAACGCACATTTGATCCGACAGTAATGAGTTATGAGCGGATTGCATTAAGCCCTGAGGGTGTGCTCGTCGGATATCGCGCAGGCTATTTTTCCACGACGGCATATCTTGATTTCTTTGATATTGAAGATGGCAGTACTGTTCGGACAATAAGTATTCCAGATCAAGGGGCCTATGCCGGAAGCGGATATCTGCTTGTTGATTCTCAGGGTGGTATTTTTGCGACGGCTGTCCTTCCTGGGCAGTTTTCTGATCTCCACTATTTCGATGCGGAAGGAAATGAACGGTGGAAACTTCATCGGACTTTTTCCGGGGGAGCGCTCGAGCCAATGATCCGTCCGGCACTTGATGAAGATGGTAGGCTGTATCTTAGCATGCTCAACTACTACACGACGTACGACAGTAGAATTCTTGCGTTCTATCCGTGGACCCTTACTGTTTCGACTGACAAGGAGGCGGTGAAAGCCGGAGAGACGATCACGTTCACTGCAGTCACGGTAATGCCGCAGGCGAGTCCGTTGACTGGAGATGTGAATAAAATGCAGTTGTATCTGGAAGGTGGCCAAACGGTATTTTTCATGTATTCCGGAGTGAACGAAGACGGAGATACGGAGTGGACTGCGGACTTCACCGTTCCGGAGGAAATGGAATACGGGGAACATAGTTATACCGTTGAGGCAGGGGCGGCGGGTATCCAGACAGATATCGAACTTCACTTCACGTCTCCAGCGAGCGGTACGAACAACACCGGATACACGGTTTCTGACACGTTCATGGTCGGATCCGATGCCCCGGTGATCGTATTGAACCCTTTGACATCTGAACCGCTGGATACTGCATTACCCGTAGTTAGTGGTACTGCGATCGCGTTAAACGGAACGGTTTCAAGCGTTGAGTTCCAGGTTGATTCGATGACAGGAGCATGGCAAATCTGTGATGCTGACGATGGAGACTTTGATGAGGTGACCGAGGAATTTACCTGCGCGGTAACATCTTCGCTTTCGAATGGATCTCATACAATTTTTGTTCGGGCCGGTGACTCAAACGGACATGTGACGCAGTCTGGAGAGGAAGAGAGTGCGACGTTCTCTGTAGCCGCCGAGGAATCCGGAGATGAGGAAGTGGAAGTTCAGGAAGCAGGTCTCTCCGTGAGTGGTGAAGGTATCGCATGGGTTGCTGGTGGATCTCTGGTTGTTGCGGGTTCTTATATGGCAAAGAGGAGAGGACTATTCAGTAATCTCGTGAAGAAGTATAAGAATACTAATTGAGTTAAGTGATCAATGGCCTACGGATTATCATTGAAATCGCGCCTTGGATTTCTCATGGGTTTGGGAGTGCTCGTGCTTGTGACTGTTTTTGCGACGCCGGCTCGTGCGGGGGAGTGGACTACGATGACTGTTGATGCGGAGGGACCGAGTGGTATCTATAATGCGATAGCCGTCGATTCACAGAATAATTATCTGATATCCTACTCCGACGGTATAGATGATGATTTGCAGTTTGCAAAATCGACTGACAAAGGTGCAACCTGGGTGATGACCGTTGTTGATAGTAATGGGGGAAAGCACTGCTCGATTTCGGTTGATCCCTCGGATAATAGCTATCTGATATCGTACTACGGAGCAAATGACTTACGATTTGCAAAATCTATTGACGGAGGAGTTTCGTGGGACGTTGTTCTGGTGGGTGAGAATATAAAACAAGGGAGAGAAACGAAGCTTGCGGTAGATCGTTTAGGAAACTATGTCATTCTATTTTTTGATAATTTCACTGGAATTCTACGAATTGCGAAATCTGTGGACGGAGGGGAAACGTGGACATCGTCAGTCATAGAGGACGTAACATTCGTTGCGGATTATTATAAAGATCTTGCGATTGATCCGGAAAATAACTATCTGGTCGTCTACTCGGATTTTCAAATTGGGATGCGGTTTGCCAAATCAG
Organism: Candidatus Dojkabacteria bacterium; assembly: GCA_028696915.1. Taxonomy (GTDB): domain Bacteria; phylum Patescibacteriota; class Dojkabacteria; order SC72; family JAFGCJ01; genus JAQVGB01. The sequence goes on from JAQVGB010000018.1 coordinate 13,052, forward strand.
TAGATGGAGGATCTTCATGGACAAAGTCCACGGTTGAACCTGGGGTCATGTCCTTCATTGGAGCATATATTGCCGTTGATACAGATGACAATTTTGTGACAGTATATTCGAACAGAGTTGAGGCGACGACCTCGATATCCACTTCATCTGACGGTGGAGCGAACTGGAGTGATCCGGTTGATATCCAGTTAGGAGTGGACCCGTATTATCCGTGTTTCGTTATTGGTGAGGATGGGACATTCGTTGTCGCATATGAGGCCTTTGATGGAGCGGTTTTCTCTCTTGCAGTTATGACATCTATAGATCAGGGAGAATCATGGATCGAGGAATCTGTTGATACCGGCACGGAGGTGCAACATAGTCTCTCCATCGAAATGAATGGTGATCCTGTTCTATCTTATTCCAAAGATTCGACGCTTATGTTTGCTCGGTATATTTCGGACACTCAGGCGCCAACTCTTCCCACCCCCGTCCTCACCCCCGGCCCCACAACCGCCACTCCCATTATTACCGGCACTGTGACCGAAGATCTAAATACTGTTACATCCGTCGAGTTTCAGATGGACTGTCCCGATGGAGTCTGTGATGCTAGTGGGTGGACTGTCTGCACCGCCGAGGACGGGGTGTTTGACGAGGCGGAGGAGGCCTACATCTGTCAGGTGACCGAGCCGCTTTCACCGGGACCACACACGATCTATATCCGTGCAACGGATTCCTATGGCAACACGACACTGTCGGGAAGCGAGGTGAGTGTGGCGTTTGAGGTAGCGGCGGCACCTGTTGTGGAAGATCCGGAGGAGGAACCGGCCAGTGAGGACGAGGAGACCGAGGAACCGGCCGCTGAGCTTGCTGAGACGGGGGAAACGCTTGTTCTTTTCCAATTGATATATGTTATCGTCGTCATAATCTACTTCTCAATGAGCCGATTCTTCAGGGACCCAAGATCCGTCTGACCTTCCGCTTTCCCCGTGCTACAATGATCCCATGCCATCTCAAACACACGTCCGATCTCGCGACCGGTCTCTTGATTTCCTTCGTGGATTAGCGGTTTTCCTTATGGTCCTGACTCACGTCAACGCCGTTTTCTACAGTAAAACCGGCACACTGCTGGACGGAGTGACGTGGCTAGGTGCCACGGTATGCTTCACGATGTTCCTTTTTGTGTCGGGAGTCATTATGGGCATGTCGCTTGATGGCGGTGATGCTCAAAAAAATCAAAAAGCCCAAAAATCTGAAGTTGGGCAGAAAATACAGCAGAACGTACCCGGCACACGCCATATGCCGTCCAATCTCAGCAATAAGCTTGGACGGACGGTCAATTTCATTATCTTGTACTACGTTCTTGCGTTATTCGTTACTTGGATAACCGACGGTCTACGCATTTCCCATGATGAGATCATTGCTATTCTTTCATTCCAAACAATGCCGGAATTCACGGAATTTTTAACACCATTTGCGCTGTATGCAGTGTTGTTTTTCATTATCCGCCGGTGGGCGGGCAGGTGGGTGATACAGGGTTGGGTCCTGCTCGGCATTTCCCTTGTCGCATATGTGTTCGCGCGTGTGGTCTCACCGATAGAGGAGAGCGGCGCAGTTTTGACCGCCTTTAAAAACCTGTTCACCGGCAACGGTCAACTGCACCGTTTCGGAGTGCTTGCCTACGCGCCGGTTTTCAATCTTGCCCTGTACTGGGGCTTTCTTCGTAAGACGTACGGAGAACGGACGAGAAAATGGGAGCTTCTGGGTGGAATTGCCGGAGTAACGACGATCGTATTGCTGGTTATCAGCGGCATTTCCACGTGGCACCGGTGGCCTCCGTCCCCGGTGTTTTTGCTGTATGGAATTTCGCTTTCGCTACTTGTCCTGTGGGCATATCCGTATATCGTGAAGCTCAAGATGGTGAGGGAATTTCTTGAGAAGATCGGGGAGAAGGCATTGCACTTTTATGTATTTCATATCGTTATGATCGAGATTTTGTGGCTTTTGGCGGCAGTCAACAACGGGGCAGGTTTTGAAAACGAACTGATCGTGCTTGGGATCTCTGTACTTGTGATTGCGATCACGGCATTTTTGACTCGAATATCTGAAAGTATGACCTTCCATCTGGCCTCACTTTCATTAAAAAAACATCGACCCGGTGTGCAAAAAAGAGGGTAGACCGATGAAATTTGCTCATTGCATGGTAAACGTGCTCTCCCTCTTCACATTGACCCGGGATACACTATGGGGTATAATTGTGGTATGGAAACTACAGTCCTGTTTACCCAAAAAGCCAAAGCAACGAACAGAAAGAAAAGGCTTGTTTTCGCCGGAATCTTTGCCGTCTTGATCGCCGGGCTCGCGTCGTATCCGGTGCTTTTTGCCAAG
>JAQVGB010000019.1 GCA_028696915.1 Candidatus Dojkabacteria bacterium
GAAGTAGCTCCTGAATGCGTTTTTTGAGTAGATAGAGGTTGTTTTTCAGGATGGAGGCTGGTGTGCGGAACTCGTGTCCCGCGATATCCATGAGGTCCTTTTCTTTCTGGTAGAGCTCTTCGAGGTTGTCGTACAGGTCCTGAAGTTCTTTGTTGCGCTCTTTGAGCTGTCTGGTGGCGGTGTCAACTTTCTTTTGGAGGGTGATGCTGAAGGTTTGGACTTCCTTGTGGAGGAGGGCTCGGGAGATTGCGACAGCCAGAATAGATGAAAAGTTTTCAATAAAAGAAATATCAAGTGTTGTGTACGATATTTTGTTCTGTTTCTCGCCGAGTAGAAGGAGCCCGATCAGTTTGCGTTGCTGAAAAATTGGATAGATGATGAATAATGAGTTCGAGACCATGAATTCAATGATACGCATTACTGATTGACTTTTCTGGGATAGCGATATAAGTTCCTCCCTTGCAAGAACAGAGGCATTGTTCTGATCTCGAATACCGGCGATAATCTCTGAGAGGTATTCTTGTTTTTGGATCCTTGTTGTTTCACCTTCAGCTTTGAAGGAATAAACGGAGAATTCTTGTGTGGTCTTACTAACGAGAATAAGTCCAAGAGCAGAGGGCTTAAGTGTGGTCTCGAGGATTTTTAACGCTTGATTTGAGATCTTTTCAAGGTCAAGTAAATCGCTAATAATTTTTGAAAAAGATCTTAGCGAGGTGTCCGGATTATATGTAAAGAAGGACAGGTATTCGGAAAGTTTTTGAGAAATGTTTTGATTGAAGTAGTAATTAGTGACGGCTACCGCACCAGCGAACACTAAACCAAACACAATGGCACGAGGATTTGTACTTCCTCCCCATACGGATTCACCGATGTAGAGTGCAAGGTAAAACTCTCCGAAGAGTATAAGTCCCGTTAAGACAAAATATAGAATCCTCCCAAGGACGTAATTTATATCGAACAGCCGGTATTTGAAAATTGAATATGAGATCATCGATAGCCAAATAATGATCCAAAGTGGTGCAAACAATGTTCCGGCTGAAGATCCGGTGAACCTCGGTGCGAATACATTACTAATAATAAGGAGTACTGTCAGGATGAGGGTGGAAAACGCGAGCAGCCTTATTCGTGAGCGCGCAAGTCCGGTGAGAAATCGTTGTCTTCTGAATAGATTGAAAATTAATGTTGCCACAACTGATACCGTGATGATTAGAAAAAAATAGTACAGGGGACCGGTAATAATATCGTAACGTGTTGTTTCCGTGTCGTATGTGATATCGGTGACGACCCACTTTGTAACGCCAAGCCCAGCCATTAGAAGTAAAAGTAATGAAGAAATATGTGAAAATGAGAGACTACGATCTTTTTGGTCGTTTTCCTGTTTGAAGGTCGCAACTAACCTGAAGAAAAAAAAGACAAACAGCGGTACAAGGGAAAATATGAGTCGATTGACATAGAGATCTATCTCTGGTGAGATTTGTATATTTGAAAGATACATAGTGACAATCCATGCGAGGATTGTTATAAGAAGAAGTAAAAGGGATCGGGTTTGACTGGTCCGCTGTTTACTAAAGAGCGTAGCGACGATGAGGATAACCAATGCTATTGCAGAAATCGCGGTGAGAATTGTTGCAAGGGTCATAGTTCAATAATATAGTATTAAGGAAAGAGTAGCAAAGGAGTTGGGTTATATTATGGGTTAAATGTGATATAATTTCTGAGCTTCAGAGATAACATTACCGCTATTGCCATGGCTGGGATGGCTTCTTACGGTTTCAATACCGTAACGAGACCGATGAGCCCTTCTGGGCTGGAATCCCTCCTCTATCTGCCTTCTGATGACTATATGATTCCTCCTGTGGTATCTGTTGCCTATCCGAATCTGTCAGAGATAATAGGTAAGACATCAGAGGGCATACCATTGATGGCCGCAATGGTGGAAAATGGGTTTTGTCCGTTTCTGGTTGGTTATCAGGGCGACCATACCGTTATTTTGCCGATACATGTATCGGCAGTCGGTGTCAAATTCCTTCTGGATGGTTCAGAATATGGTGATCATGAGCGTGCTGACGGAAAATTCTATGGTTTCTCTCCTTTGAATGAAGATTCCTCTGTCGGGGGAATCACTTTTGATCAAGGCGGAAATATTGTGCGCCTGACCGATCATGAACTTTATCGTCTGACAATTCTTTCCGACCGCTACGTCCAAGAAGGGTATCTCCAAGAGCAACATTTAAGTCCTGTTGTAACACCTGAAGGTATTCGTCATTTGTATGTTGATGCCTTTACTGCAACTCCCGGCTGTCAATTTTCTATGAGACGAAGAGGTCTTTCTCTTAGAGTTATTCTTCCTCTTCAAAATTCCGGTGCCCACATTATTGATAGGTTTGAAGACGATTCTGTGCTGAAATCGAGATTGATTAATCAAGGAGAGTTACCTCTACACACGCTTTTGCCTGAGCACACTTCTCTTCCAATAAACCTTGTAACGGAGGTCCGTTCGTGGATACGTGAGAGACTCGGAGAAGATACAATACACTTGTATTTTGATCAGGAAGGATTTCTGTATCGTAAGGCGATGAGAGACTTGGGACTAGTTCTTGAGTATCGTGAGGGTAGGAATAGCTCGAATGGCGAATGGATACGAGTTCTTCCTTATCCTGTGACCGCCTTTGCTGAACTGAGTCAGTTTGCATCAGATGGGGAAAGTAGTGGTAATGGAGATTTTCTTCACCTGGGAACCGGTCTTCTAATACCGTTTGTGGACGCTTTTCACCGGTTGGGTTACTACGATTACCTTCTCAGTGAGCACCACGGCATGAGAGCTGCATATGCTCTATCTGCAGTTCCGGGTATGGCAAGGATGATGAGAGTTGGTTCGAGGTTTATTCCTCAACTGGAGTATGTACAGATTGGTCCAGTGCAACATGATTGCTTGAACACAGATGAGGTGCCTGCCCTTCTTGTGATTACGTAGGTGAGAACGATGTATGAGTGATTTTTCTTCTTATTCTGAATTCCTTGACGATACGAATAATCGGCCGACTGAGCCGAGTGGTTCTTGTCGTAGGGATCCTTTTGCGCAGATAACAGAGGAAGAAAATGCAGTATGTGAGAGGTTCGGGCACGATTATTCGAATCCCACTCTTATTGAGGAGATGGCGCGACTAGCCAAAGAGCGGGAGAGAGCTCTAAGAATAAAGGATCTAATTGACAATGCATGGCTCATGGCGATGTGTGCTCATATTGCCGCGAATCCTCAGATCGATGACTATGGTTTTTTTCTAGAGTCGCTAGGGGGAGAGGCTTCTTCTTATCAAAGTCGTCGGAGGGATGTAAGGAAAATTCAACGATTATCTCCGACATCTTCAATGTGGGTGCCTGTCCAGGAGTGCTGTGAACCTGATCGGTCCCTGCTTCCTTTGTTGAAGGAAATGCGAGATCCGAACACACTGAATCAGGTAACAGGTATGCTCAGTCGGTCGGCAATGGAAATCAGGAGAGATGTTTTAATTGGATCTGTCGGGGCAAACGCTGCAATCCCGGCGATGTTCTTATTGCTGACGGAATTTTGCGGGCCTGATGTCGCGAAAGCGTATGCCGTTGCAGAGGGCGTCTTGTTGGCAACACCTGCAGTTCCAGGCCTTCCCGGGGTTGTTCGCGCCCTATACATGGGGCTATTCAAAGGAATAAGAGATGGAATGGAGAAACAACGAAAGGCCAAGAAAGAAGGAAAGGAAATCTCCCTAAAGAAGGCTATCGCTACGTCTATCGCTTTGGGTTCAGTGACGGCGGTTGATTTGGGGTATCTCATGATCCCCCTTGTTGTTGCAATACGTAACTTTGAGTTCGACATCGACGCTCGTGGGATGGAGAGAATCGTGCGAAAAGGAAACCCGCTGTATAAACTGGTGAAGAAATATGGAAAGGTCGAACAGTTAAAGTATCTGGCTGAAAGAGTTCATATTCAGGAAGACCGATGGAATGGACAGGCATTTCCGTGAGCCGGAGGTTATGTATAGCATCCCCGCGGGAGATTTTTCAAAAAAGAATGGGCCGGCTCTGCTGTTGTGATAACATTAGAGCCGACCCTGCCCCCCTCATTTCCCCACCGCCCAAAAGGGCGGATGAGGTAGAGGGAGGATGCCTGTGGCATAGAGATGCCACAGGCAAAAAACCAGGAGGAGCAGGACAACTCCTCCTGTGACGAGGAATATGGGTTTCCTCATCAGCCTCACCTCCTTCCTCGAACAGGATGCCACAATTATACCAAAATCCCAGCAATAACTATAGGTCTACACACAAAACGAGTGATGGCGGCAGGGACTCGGGGCACAGCCTTTTTCATTCAAAACACATCACAGGGGAAAAACAAAAAAAACCTCAGGATTCAATAACCCTCCTCTACCCGACCTTCACGCCTTCGACGCGGCTCTTGAACTCTCGGTCCTCCTCCATCCGCATCTCCACCCGCTCGATTGCGTGCAGGACCGTCGTGTGGTCACTGCGGTTGAGTTCTTTTGCAATCTGCTCGAGTGGCAGGGCAAGTTCCTTGCGCAACAAATACATGCAGACCTGCCGGGGCATGACGAAGTCGGCAGTGCGGCGGCTCCCGCGGACATCACGAATGGAGACATTGAACTGGGTGCAGACCTCCTGGATGAGCTCGCGGGGAGAGGTCTTTTTGCGTTTGCTGGCGGGATCGATCTTGAGAATTTTGGCCACCCCCGATTCGTCGGGGACGATGCCGCTGATTTTCACGTGCGTACCGATCCTGATCAGCGCACCCTCCAGTTCACGGATGTTGTCGCTGAACGACCGCGCGACGAAATCCAGAATATGGTCAGGAAGGAGGATCCCTTTGTCGATTGCCTTCTGGCGTACGATCGCGATGCGCAGTTCGTAGTCGGGCTCTGAAATATCGGCGACCATACCGCCCTCGAGCCGCGAGCGGAGGCGGTCCATTAAGTTGTCGATTTGTTTTGGGGGACGGTCCGAGATAAACACGATCTGCTTGCCTGCCTGGAAGAGCGTATTATAGGTGTGGAACAATTCCTCCTGCGCCCTCTGCCACTCAGAGAAGAACTGGATGTCGTCAATGATGAGCATGTCGAGTTTGCGGTAGTTACCTCGAAATTCAGAGGTGCGGCTGTTCCTGATCGACTCGATCATTTCATTCAGAAAGGTCTCACTCGAGACGTAGAGGACTTTTTTGTTGGGGTCGTTGTTGAGGACGCGGTTGCCGATGGCTTGCACGAGGTGGGTCTTGCCCAATCCCACACCGCCGTGCACAAACAGCGGGTTGTACGATCTGCCGAGGTTTTCGGCGACGGCTTCCGCGGCGGCGTGCGCAATGCGGTTCGACGGGCCGACGACGAACGTTTCAAAAAGGTAGCTGCGGTTGAGGGATGCCTTCGCCTGTGCTTCCTCTACGAGATTCTGGTGGGTGAAGGGAATGTTAAAAATTGGAGCGTCTTCGGGCGAGAGCGTCATTTCCTGGTAACGGTCGAAGCTTTCGGCCTCGGCTGGCGCTGACCGTGCGTTGTCCGATGCGATTGCGAACACGATATCGAGCGGCTGTTTTGTAATTGTCCTGAGAATGGTGGTAAGCAGTTTGCTGTGGTTGGAGTCGAGCCATTCTTTGGCAAAGGCGTTGGGGCACTCAATTGTCGCAATTCCGTTCTCTATCCTCGATAGAGTTGTATTCTTGAACCAGGCGATGAAGTTCTGAGGTGATACATGCAGCTGAATTTGCTCGAGGGCGATTTTCCAGGTTTCGTCCATGTTGATTCGAGGTCGGTTAAAACCCTCGGCTGTGCTGTCGAACGTGTCGGGCATACTGCAATTCTCGTGAATTGATGGGGGCAGAAGTCGATGCTGATCTTTGTACGGCTCTTTTCGAATCTAACACGGTGTGGATAACTTTGCAATCAACGGGTGTCGGACCGTGGATAAAGGGCGGTGCTTTGATGAAATCAAGGACGTTGTGTATGTTCCGGCGGTGCTCTCATTGGAATGGAGTGTAAGTCTAAGGTGATATCCGGCAGGTTGGATCTGCTGGTTTTTGCGTACCCGTAGGGTATCTTGGCAAAGACCACCCGAAAATCGAGACCAATAAACACGCAGGTCCGATCTGTTGAGGAACTGGCATACTTGTGCTAAACTCCCGCTGTTATGCCAAAGAGAACCTACCAGCCAAAAAAGATGCGCCGCCTCAGAAGGCTCGGGTTCCGTGCCCGCAGTGCAACCCCCGGCGGCAAAAATATCATTAAACGAAGACTGGCGAAAGGCCGGAAGGTCCTGACGGTATCCGACGAGTTCAGACTTCAAGGCAAAAAGCCCCGCAACAGGAACAAGTAGCCTACTAACTGTATGCTTCCGCAAAACAATCGTTTGCGACAGTCATCCCACTTCAACCGCGCGTACAAACGCGGTATTCATCTGAAAGGACAGTTCGGAAAGCTCGTTGTTTTTGACCGGCGGGATGGTCAGCCTGCTCGGATTGGGTTTGTTGTTTCAGCGAAACAAGGTCCGGCGGTGGTGCGGAACAAAGCGAAGCGGAGACTGCGCGGGATTTTCCGTGAATTGCTCCCAATGCTTAAGCCCGGACATGACAGTATATATATTGTATGGTCGACTGAAGGCTCGTTTGAAGATATGCGAAGCGAGATAGTTATGCTGTTACAAAGAGGGAGGATGCTGAAAACCGATGAAACAGTTAGTCATAGCATTGATTAAAGTGTACCAGTTCTTTTTCTCGTTTGATCACGGTTTGCCGGGCAAAATGTTTCCCGGTATGCGTGTCTGCCGTTTCTACCCGAGCTGCTCGGCGTATGCGGTCGAGGCGGTTGAGAAGCACGGTATTGTCAGGGGTACTTTCCTTGCCATGAAAAGAATTGTAAAATGCGGGCCATGGAGCGAGTTTGGAACGCATGATCCGGTACCGTGAGGTGCCCTGAACGGTTGTGCTCCTGAGCGTGACTGAATTAACATTTCTGATAGAAATCCATGATCGGTGCCTTGTGGGAAGCAGTTTTTTATCATCCAATCTTGAATGTCCTTTTGCTGTTGTATTCGGTGCTTGGGGAGAATCTCGGTTTGGCGATCATCGTGCTGACAATTCTTTTGCGCATCATCCTGTTCCCTTTTATGAAGTCGCAGATGGAATCGTCTGCAAAACTTCGCAAAATCCAGCCGATGATGCAGAGTATCCAGAAGAAATATGCGAAGAATCCGAAGAAAGCACAAGAGGAACAACTCAAGCTCTACCGGCAGGTCGGTTACAATCCGCTTGGCTGTTTGCTATCGATGCTTCTCCCCTTCCCCTTCCTTATTGCTATCTATCAGGCGATCCGTGCGTTTTCGGGAGGTGACGGAATTCCGGGTATCTATGAATGGGTCAGGACGCTTCTCGATCTAAGCGGCGATGTCATGGTCAGCACGATGTTTTTGGGGTTCGATCTGTCTGACGCGTATCTGCCGATTGCCCGCGCAAGTGGATATCTCGCGCTTGCCGCGCTCCCCTACCTAGTGCTTTCCGTGTTGACCGGAGTGTCGCAGTATTTCTCGGTGAAATTCACTCAGGACCTGATGGGTGCACCGAAGCCGGAGGAGAAGAAACCGAAAAAGGATGCGAAGGCCGGCGATCAGCCGGATATGTCGGAAATGATGAACCAAATGGGAAAGTCAATGACGTTCACGTTTCCGTTGATGTCGGTATTTATTGCGGTCAGTCTGCCTGCGGCGGTCTCCCTCTACTGGATACTCCAGTCGTGGGTACCCGTGGCCATGTATCAGTTGTATAATAAGTTCATTAGAAAACCTTGATGAAAAAAACAGGCGGTTCGATAAAAATTGACAAGAAAGTTCTGAAAGAGGCCGATGCCCTTATGAAGGAACTCCTCGATAAGCTTGAGATTTCTGCTGATGTTTCTGTCTCGTCGGGTTCATATTCCAATGCGGAGAGCGAAGAGGAGGAATTTGTCGATGTAGTCATCGAGGGCGAGGATATTGGAGTTCTGATTGGATATCTGGGACGCAATCTCCGCGCTCTGCAAAAAATCTCGGGTCTTCTGCTCAACCACCGGCTTGGGCTCGATATGGAGAAAGGCGATTTCGTACGGTTCGTTATCGATGTGTCCGGATACCGCGAGAAGCGGCAAACCTCGTTGTACCGGATGGCGGACAAGGTCCGTGACGAAGTGCTTGCATCCGGTGAGTCGGTGGAGCTTCCCCCCATGTCCTCCTATGAACGGCATATGATTCATACCCACCTGGCCGAGTATGACGATGTGACCACTGAAAGCTTCGGTGACGGTGGCCGGCGGTATGTCCGTGTGTTCCCGGTCGGCGAGTCCGGAGAGAAATTTGAGGAAAAAGGGGATGGTCCTTCCCAAAAGTCTGAAAAAGAGCCTGCCAAGGACGACGAATTCGGAGATATTCTCGATGACGACTTGACGGATATGGACAAGGTCGATGATGACAAGCCCGAAACTGGCAACGAAAAGGACGAGTGATCTTGACTGTCAAACTGGTGTGCCTGGGACGGTATAGTTGCGGACGTCGTTGCGGTACAATAGCAGTGTGATTTCTCCTGTGAATGTGCAAAGGAAGGTTGGTACAGGAACGAATCCTGGTCTGACGGCCGGGTTTGTGTCCGCGGCCCTACTCTTTGCGGTCCTGCCGTTTAATCTCGCGCTTCATGTGTGTCCCGATTTTGCCTATGTTGACGGTGCTTTTGTGAATTATCTCGATATCATTGTGCATGTCGTCGATGTGGCGGTGGTACTGTTTATCGGGTGGCTCATGGGTATGGCTGTGGTGAACGGTGGATGGAAGCAGTTTGCCGACCGGAACATACGAGTTGCTTTTCTCGGCATCGTCGCTGTGTGGCTTCTTTACAATGTAATCTTTCGCGATCCCATCGTCCTCTATGTGACTTCACGAATGCTGTTGTATGGGGGAGTGTTTCTTGGGTTAAAGGTGCTGTCGGACAGGGCGCGGTTTGCGGAGGCATTGCCCAAGGAAATCTCGCCGGCACGGAAGATTTCTGAAACGCTACTCGTTACGAGTCTCATCGTTCCGGCACTCGTGCAGAGTGCGATCGCTTTCCTGCAATTTTTGTACAACCGGATGCTCGGTCTGGATTGGATTGGGGAATCGATTGTACAGGCGGGAGGGTATTCGGCAAGCTCGGTGTATCTTCCCGGAGGAGCACACGTGCGCGGATATGGGACCTTCCCGCACCCCAACGTGTTGGGTGGATATCTTGTGATGGTGTATCTGGTGCTGATCGTGCGGATAGAAAAAGCGTTTTTGGAACGGAGGACGAAGGTGGGGCTCGTATTGATAGCGGCCGCGGTACTGGTCCTTGTGGGAATTATGGTGACGTGGTCGAGGACGGCGTGGCTTGTGGCTGGGGTGATCACCGCGACATGGGTTGTGCATCTATTGAGAAAACTTGCGTGGCGAGTGAAAAAATCAATTTTGGCGGTTATCTTGGTAGTTGGAACGGCGGGTTTGCTGTGGTTTTTCTTTGGAAGTGGGACTATCCGGGGCGCGGTGTATTCACGGTTGATCGAACAGAGCTCGTCATCGGATATCAGTGTCACCCAGCGTACCGAGCTGGCGGGTCGCGCGGTGGATATTTTCCGTGAGAATCCGGTATTCGGTGTCGGGCCGGGCAGGTTTATTATTGCTCTATCCCAAGATCCGGTGCTGACAGATTCCGGCATTCGACTGATGCAACCGGTCCACAACGTATTTCTACTAATACTTGCGGAAACAGGCGTTGTTGGCATTATCCTGCTGGTGTATGCGATCGCGCTGTGTTTCCGAAGAATCCGATGGTCGTGGCAGAGCGTCGCTATTGTATCTTCGATTCTAATCATGTGCCTGCTGGACCACTACCTCTGGACCCTTCCGCAGGGGATGCTGTTGTGGAGCATTCTGTTTCTCGTATGAAGGATGAAAGGAAAGCGGGTTGAGATCGTTACCTATTCATGAGAAGATTACCGGCATACACGCGGTTATGGAGTGCCGCAGATCCCGCTATGGGTTAGTTGGCTTATTTTTGTAATGACACGTATGGACACACTTCGCGAATTCCTTCAGTTCGGTGGTGCCGGGTTTGCGCTCGCCGCACTTCTTGCTCCCCTCATCATTTCTATCCTCTACAACGGCGGATTTGTGGTCAGACATGTCCTGATGCGCACGAAAGTTAATGAAGAATTCGTAAAGCTTCAAAAACACAAAAGCGGTACGCCGACGATGGGCGGCTTGATCGTCGTTCTCCCCTTCCTCCTCCTTGCGCTCACTCTTCTTCCCGATACACCGCTGAGAAATGTTTTTGCCGCTGGGTTCACGCTGTTTGCGATATACGGGTTTCTCGATGAAGTTATTGTGAAACTTAACATACAAAACAAGCAGTTCCGAGAGTTTCAGGAGACGTTTCTTTGGAGAATGGGGAAACTGTCGGTCCTGATTGGCGTCGGTGTCGTTGTCGCACTGCTGATGGGGCGCATGCTGGGAATTGATTCAGTAGAACTGCTCCCCGGATTTTCGATCCCATTCACCGGTCTTTTCTCACTGTTGTGGGGGTTTCTGATCGTCGCGGGGACATATGGAGCTGAAATAACTGATGGGCTGGACGGTTTGGTGACCGGGCTGTTCCTTACCGGCTACGGAGCGTATGGCGTCATTTGCCTGATTGAAGGACGGATGGAAGTTCTTCCGATGATCGCTGTGCTCATGGGGACGCTTCTTGTCTATTTGTACTTCAATATCACACCTGCCCGCGTGTTCATGGGCGGTGTCGGCGCGGTGCCCCTTGGTTTCGGGCTGGTGTTCCTTGCGCTCTTGACCAACACGCTCCTTCCGTTTGTGGTGATCACGATTGTGTTCTGGGTCGAACTGTTCTCAAGCTTCAGCCAAATCCTGTCGATACGGTTCCTTCACCGGAAATTGTTCAGGATTGCCCCGATTCACCATCACTTCGAGTCACTTGGCTGGTCTGAGCCGAAGATTGTCATGCGATTCTGGCTGGTCGGTTGGGTGATGGCGGCGGTGGGCTTGTGGCTGTTTGCAGTGATGCACTGAGGCTGTTTGCGGTATACGCTGTGCCTTCCGGACACCTTGTGCTGAATGCGGCGACATGATACACTTTTCAACGTATAGACGCCGTTTGTACGGGGCTTGTCACCTCGGAGGCCCGGAAAGAGTCCGCTGACATATAGTGTGAAAATGGTACAGGTACAAGATTTTTGTACTACACGTTCGCGGGGGTAGAATCCGGCAGTTGTCCAGCTGAACATGGATACCGCATTCAGGTCGAATTGGTAGCGAGTGCGGAAACAAGTCCGACGCAGTAATGCGGCGGAAAAGCAAGGTGGTACCACGGAAAACCCGTCCTTGCCCTGCACTGAGATGGTGCATGGCACAGACGGGTTTTTTGTCATCTATTCATTAATTTGAAATAATTCGATCATGCAAAAGCGAGATACTGAGAAAAACAAATCCAAAACAGAAGAAATTCCCAAGGCCTACGACTCGAATGCCGAAATGGAGATGTACGAGCTATGGGAGCAGTCCGGAGCGTTTAATCCCGACAACGCCAAAACTGGCCAAAAGCCTTTTGTCATGACGCTTCCGCCTCCAAACGCAAACGACAAACTACACGTCGGCCATGTGTGCGGCTACTCGTTTGAGGATACCATGGGTCGATATAACCGGATGAAAGGCCGCCCTACCCTGCTTTTGCCGGGCAAGGATCACGCCGGCATCCAGACCGAAGCGGTGTTCACGCGTGTGCTTCGTGAAAAAGGCATCGACAAGTGGAAAATGGGACGCGAGGAATTCTACCGTCAGTGCTACGACTACTGTATTGAGAATTCGAAGCATGCACGAGCGCAGGAGCGTCGGATCGGACTGTCGGCTGACTGGTCACGCGAGAAGTTCACACTGGACCCGAAACTGACCGAGGTCATCTACGAAACGTTCTATAAAATGCTCGAGGAAAAACTGATCTACCGCGGAAAGTACATTGTTAACCAGTGTGTGTACTGCCGGACCGCGCTCGCGAATGTCGATACAGAGCATAAGGAGAAATCCGGTATCTTCGCGTATATCCGATATCCGCTCGCTGACAAATCGGGAGGACGTACAGACAAGTCAGGGAAACATGTCACCGTTGCGACCACTCGACCCGAAACGATGCTTGGTGATACCGCTGTCGCCGTGAACCCGAAGGACAAACGGTACAAGGACCTGATTGGAAAGCAGGTAGAACTGCCGTTGACAGGCCGGACGATACCAGTGATTGCTGACAGGGAGGTTGACGAGACGGTTGGGACGGGTGCGCTGAAAGTAACGCCGGCACATTCAGCTATCGACTTCAAGATCGGTCTCCGTCACAAGCTGGCGGTAGTCAACGTCATCGGTGCCGATGGCAAAATGACTGATGAAGCGCCGGAGAAGTACCGGGGTATGAACGTTATTGAATGTAGAGAAGCGGTACTTGAGGACCTGAAGGCCGGGGGCTATCTTGAAAAAGTCGAGGAGATCATGCACGAGGTGCTCGTGTGTGAGCGGTGTGGACACGACATCGAGCAAATTATTTCCAATCAATGGTTTGCGGATGTGAAGGACCTTGCGGGCAGGGCAAAAAAGGCGTTAGACGACAAGAAAATCCGTATATATCCCCATAGCCAGGAACGAGTTCTGTCCGGCTGGTTCAAGAATATCGAGCCGTGGTGCATTTCACGTCAGTTATGGTGGGGGCACCGTATCCCGGTCTGGTATTGCGGGAGCAAGGCGTTGTATGACTGGCTCCAGGATAATCCAGGAAAAACAGCCAAAGACTATGAGGAGGTGACCGGAAAGAAGGCGAACGGCTGTGGCATTGTGATCCCCGGGGCCAACACACCCAAGAAGTGTCCCAAGTGTGCCGGTGCACGGCTCGAACCCGAACAGGATGTGTTCGATACCTGGTTTTCGTCGGGGCAGTGGCCGTTCAGCACACTCGGAGGTCCGGGTGCGCCTGACTACGAAACGTACTATCCGACGGATGTCATGGAAAATGCCCGTGACATTTTGTTCTTCTGGGACGCACGGGAAATCATGCTCGGCCTGTACCGGACGAATACACTCCCCTTCCATACGATCTATCTGCATGGCTGGATCCTTGCGGCCGACGGGACAAAGATGTCCAAATCTCGCGGCAACGGTGTTCCTCCGGAAGAGCTTTTCGAAAAATACGGGTCGGACGCGGTCCGGCTGTGGTTCTATACGGACACGCTACCCGGTCAGAACACCCCGATTCGTGAAGAAAAGCTGAAGGGAACGCGGAACTTTGTGAACAAGATCTGGAACGCCAGTCGCTATGTCATGATGCAGACGGCGGACCTGCCGGAAGCCGATCGTGCGGACCTTAGTGGCAAAATTGCTCATTATCTTGAGAAATTTGAGTCTTCTGACGACGATTGGATTGTGGAACTTCGGAACACGGCTCAAACGATAACGAAGCATATCGATACATTCCGTTTCAACCTTGCGGTCGAAGAAGTCCGAGAATACTTCTGGCATGTTTTTTGTGACAAGCGGATCGAAGAAACGAAACAGCTCCTGCAGGAAAAGCCTGCGGACAGAATAGACTATCTCGCGCGGTTGATTGCGATGCTTGCGATGCAAATGAAGCTTATTCACCCGTTTGCACCGTTTGTGACGGAGCGGGTGTGGCAGACGCTGAGATCATACGGTCTGCTTGTTCATGAAGATGAACTATTGATGACGGCTCGATGGCCTGTGCCGTCAACGTATAGTAAAAAAGAGGCCAAACAATAAGCGTTCCGCGCTATAGGTTGGCGGGGTAACTTCATCAACACACAACCATGGTAGAAATGCTTCGGGCGGTATTGACCGTGCTCTACTGGCCGATCCAGTTGACCCTTGCCGTTGCGCTTATATACTTTTCGGCTAAGTGCCTGCTAATCATGTACACGCTTTCACCGCTCTACCGCGGCCGGCTTCCGTATGTCCCGACACGGAAAAAGTCCCTACAAGAGGCGTTTTCCATGCTCGAAATCGAAGATGGGGATCGGGTTGTCGATTTGGGGTGTGGTGATGGTCAGTTTCTGGTGCACGGAGCACGGAAGACCGGTGCGAAGTTCACGGGGATAGAGCTCAACTGGCTGTTGTTCATGATATCTCGGCTGAAAGTGTTTGCACGTGCTCTGTCCGGACGGGTGACGGTACAGCGGTCGGATTACATGAGGGTGCCGCTCTCGCAGTTTAATAAGGTCTTCATGTTCAACATGCCGAGCTGTTTGAAGGTGCTGGTGCCGAAGCTGGAGAAAGAATTGCAGGTTGGTACACGGGTCCTGAGTGTGGTATTTCCGTTCTCGTCGAAGAAGTTCAAATTGCTCGAGACAGGGGGAACGAAGACATATCGCCTATTTCTCTATGAGCGTGTCAACTAGTTTTTGAAACGCTGAGAGGCCTTTTTCCAAGTCCTGTTGTGTGAGCTGTTCATTTCCTTGCAGGAGCAGGAGAATGTTTCTCGTATCTTTTGTGACGGCAGTACGGTTACTCTGTTTGATGTCCAGACGGCAGAGAATGCCCCTGTCGTCAACGTAGGCGTATTCACCTTTTTTTGCGAGATCCTGATCGTTTGTTGTAGCGTGCCTAAAGGGTGTGTCGTTTGTGAGAATGGTAAGCCGTGGCTGGCCGTCAAGTTTGTCGATATCGTGTGCGCCCATTGAAATGCCGGTCAGCGCGGAGAAGACGTTGTACAGGTCGACGAACGTATTAATGTTTGGAACGGTCCCCGTTTCTTTTATGAACGTAACGATTGCTTCCGCGGAACCCGGAAGTGGCGAACCCGTGAATTTTTCATGAAGACCGCGGAATCCTTTCCATGAAGATGCGTCTGGGGATTCTTTGATCCGCGCCACCTGGTCTTTTATCCATTTTTCCAACATTTTTGAGCGAGCACGGCGGACCGTAATACCCGGAAACACCGCCCATTCGGTCGGAATATCCGCAAGTGACGCTTCTTTCGAGAAAAGGACCGCCCGTACCGTTCTCAACGGTCGACCTGTATGAAATCCAAGCGAATCCGGAAGAATAAAAATTCCGGAATGGTCCTCTCCTACCCCGAGCTCGTACGGGGAGCAGAGCATTCCTTGAGATTTCACGCCGTGGATGTCAGTTTCTTTGATCTTACTAGTCCCTTCTGGAGTTTTAACTTTTGCTCCGGGAAGGGCGACCGGGACGATATCGCCCGTTTTGATATTCGGT
>JAQVGB010000020.1 GCA_028696915.1 Candidatus Dojkabacteria bacterium
GCACATATTTCACACGACTGCGGGGAATTCGATACAAGAGGGTACTCGTTCAACGTTTCCTATCCGGTCTATGTCACCTGGACGTTCGACTGGGAAGGAAATGATGTCAAACAGCAGTATCTCAACGATATGGACGAGCTGACACGTAAACACCGGGATTTCCCGCTGACCCATTTCTTCAATCCCCGTATCTATGCCACAGACCGGGTTTCGCCCGAACGTGCTGAGTATTTGACCCAGTGGGTTATCGACCGCCGTGACCAGTACGGACATCAGATTGAACTGCACATCCATATGTTCACCGATATGGTCTCTGCCGCCGGTGTCGCGCCTCATTCGGACCCTGCATGGGGGTGGACGACGCACGACGGATATGACGTACTGGTGAGCGGCTACTCATATGATGACACGAATAAGATTGTTGACTGGGCGACTGCGCAGTTCATCGCGCATGGACTGGGGACGCCGACGATGTTCCGTGCGGGAGGATGGTTTGCTGATGAGGAAACGCTTCTTGCCCTGCAGGACAATGGATTTATCGCGGACTCGTCCGGGCGGACGGCATTTTCAATCGGTACAAATAATGCCGTTTCACCGTGGAACCTATCCATAACGGCTCAGCCGTTCCAGCCCAACGTGTACGATCAGAACAGCTCCGCCTACCCGACTATGAAGATCTGGGAGCTTCCGAACAACGGAGGTGACTCGTGGGCGTTTTCAAAGGACGATATGTACAACAGGTACCGTGCAAACTACGCGGGTGGGGTCTCTGACCGCATGACCGTGGTCACCTATCTCAGCCACCCGGATTGGTTCTATGAAGATAAGCCGAAAATGGATGCGCTTCTGACGGATATCGAGCGTGATCTGTATGCGGATGACAACGGACCGGTAATTTTTGGTACACTGGAGGACGTATATCTGACATGGACCAGCAATTAATGTCGATAACTAAACTGCCCGAGGTATTGTTCAGTGTCGTGCGAGGGGAAACGTCGTTTGCTGATCATGCCTCCGACCTGATGCCATTTGTCCCTACCTTTGAGGAACGTCTTGTGGGTGTGGGGATTTTGGCGTTGGTGCTCTTAGTTTGGAACCTTCTGGCGTGGCGGTTACGGAGGAACGCAGCAGTTGATACCAGTGGGCCGCATGTTTCCTGGATTAAGCGTTGGGCTAAGCGGATTCTGCAGTCGAAGCGGCTCCTGATCGTGGTCAATGCTGTCTGTATATTCTTGATCGCATCTGTTATTTCTGTAACACTGTTCTTCAGACCGTTTGTCATACAAAGCACTCCGGTGTATGGCTCGATCATGCCAAGTTCCGAAACCCCGATATTTGTGGAGTTTGATATTCCGGTGAAAGAATCCGATATTGAGTTTCACATATCCCCTGATGTGCCGGGCGACTGGACGTTCAAGCGTATCGTGCCTTCCCTCCCCTATTCGCGCAAGGCGGTATTCCATCCACAGGAGTCGTTTTATCCTGAAAGCGAGGTCGTCGTGTACATTGTGGGGATAGAGTCGCTTTCGACGGTCGGCAAAAGCCACGAGCATGCGCTCGAGTTCAAAGCCCCCGCAATTCCCAAGGTTGAATTGTTCACTCCCTCAAATGGAAGCGGTGATGTTCCTACAACTGCCGATATTGTCATCGACTATAACGCGCCGCTTGGAAAATACGTTTCGTTCACGGTTGAAATTGAGCCGCCTGCCGAGTACCGCGTTTTGAATAACGATTCGACCCAGCGGATCGATTTCCCGCAGGGTCTGCTTCAGGACGAAGAGTACACGGTACGGGTATATGAAACTCCCCGGTCATACGATGTTTCTACAAACGATGATCTGAGCGTGGGTGATACGGAGATGGTTGCAGAAACGACGTTTCGCACCGTGACCACTCCACTGGTGGAATCCTATGAGCCCAAAGGCGAAAATGCCCTTCCCGATAACGAATTGGTAGTCGTGTTCGATCAGCGGATGGACCGGGAGTCCGTAGAATCACATTTCTCCGTCGAGCCGACCGTTAATGGAGTCATGACCTGGCGTGACGAGCGTACGTTCGTGTTTACGCCGACCGAAAACCTTCCCAAAGATACCGCCTTTGAAATGAAGTTTTCCAAGGGCATGGTGAGTGTGGCTTCAGGAGCGACATCAAAGGACATTGTCCTTCCCTTCAGAACGATCGGTCCGGTCAGAGTCAGCACGATAAGTCCCGTTTCAGGAAGTTCGGGCCTGAATCCGCTTTCAACGGAAATTTCAATCGCGTTCAATCAGGAGGTCGATCATGCATCCGCACAGGAGCATATTGTGATCAATCCACAGCCGGCAGGGACATTCATCTGGGATGGCACGACCGTTCGCTATCAGGTCAGCGGTAGTCTCAGCTATTCGACCCGGTACACCGTCCGTGTCACCGCTGGAATCAAGTCGGTGCACGGGATGGACTCGGTTGAGGAGTTCATGGCGGAATTCACGACGAAAGCAAATATTTTCTCGCTTTCGGTGCCCTGGTACAAACAGCAGGAAACATTCACCTGCAATGTCGCCGCGGCGAGGATGGTGCTCGCGTACCGGGGGGTCTATCTCTCAGAGGAGCAGGTGCGCAGTGCGATCGGTATTGGGGGTGATCCCAACCAGAGCTGGGTCCCGAGATACGGCGTGCATGCGGGGCCGGTAGCCTCGTTTATCGGGCGATATCGCACCGCCGTCGTCAGGCAGGGGTGGGATGTGGTGTCCCTTGCGAAAGAAGTCGAGGCGGGCAATCCCGTTATTGTGTGGTGGTACAACCGCTACAGCCAGCCACCCGGTGCCTACACGCTCGAATCGGGAGCGACCGGCTATATGGGAATGCATTCGGAGGTTGTCAAAGGGTTCATCGGCAGTTCCGACGATCCACAGTCGATCCTGACAAACGATCCGTGGCGCGGTCCGTTGACGTATACGAAGAGCCTGTTTTTGAGCACATGGGGATATCTGGGGTATACGGCGGTTGTTGTGTATTGAGTGGCGTGCGCAAAACAGGCGGATCAGGAGGGGGCAGTTTTTCACGAATATTTCATAGATAGTATCTACTGGTCTCAAGATGATGTTATAATTCGGATACCTGAGTAATCAGTCTGCATTTTTAGCGTTTCTTTGAATGCAGTGACTCACATTCAGGTGAGTCAGATTAGACTCTTTCTCAGGTAATTCGTTCGCGGAGCCGACTCTCTTTTTGAGTCGGCTCCGTTTTTTATATATAATCGAGTAAACTCAAATGTAGCGAACTGCCGGAGAGAAATAATAATGCCGACTAAAGGAAGTTCTTGAAGATGGAATATTCGACGAATGAGTTTATTAAACTCCTGTCCTCTGGAGGCAAGAAGGCCCAATTACTGAACCGGCTGAGGGAGTTGACTAATGATACGAAGGCTCTGGCTCTTAACTGTATCCCCCTTATCGATTCCTCTTTTATTAATAGAGACGATGTCTTTGATGAGATATTTTGGAACAAGGTCTGTCGTGATCATGAGATTATCCGGCACATTACGAACAAGAGGTTGCCTCTGACACAGAATCAGAAAAGAATCATTTCTGAAACTAAACACATTCAACATGATTATCGGTTGAGGAAAGAATTCGAAGAGAAGTATGACTTCAAGGTTGTAGATAAGAGGTATTCAATACAGAGACTTAACAGACTGACAAGGGATAGAAATATCGCTATTTCAAGTCACCATGTTAACCGAACGATGAAGGTTGGAATTAACATGGAAACGGTTGCTCCTGATACAAAAAAATTCCTCGATATGTATCTGGAAGAGTGGGAGTCGATCAGAAATAAAATTCTTGCAGATATCTACCGTATCTTTTTGGATGATGAGTCGAAAATTCTACTACGTGCCTGTGATAGAAGTTATTCGGAAGAGCATAAACGAGATAAAGTCGGATTTAAAAAGGAATACATAGGAAAAAAGTTTCCGATAGGAGGTTCCGGAAGCCCTCGATACCGGATTTTTAGACTTTCGTATAAAGGTAAAGGTGGCACTAACAAAGAGCGTGTCGAGTATGTTGCTGAAAATGGTGCGAACTGCCTGAAGCTTTCAGAAAAGGATGGGGAGTTGAAGATCAGCAAGTTTTCCAGTCAGTCACTGTATAACAATTTAATTTCTCCAAAATATTTTTCGGTTAATCCAATCAAAAAAGCGTATCAGTCCCCCCTATATCAGGGATTAAAGGTGAACGATATTGCTAAGGTGATTAATGCAAGCGGCATTAGGGAAACGCTCGGCGCATCTATTGCGGAAACGGTTTGTAGTTTTCTTGACAAGTATTATGCATCTTTGAGTGAGATAGATGTTCGGTATGATCAGAACAAAAAAACCTTTGACAAAAACAATGAATACATTAAAAAAGGATTATTTGTCTACCCTGAAAAACCCGAACAGCGAAATAATGAAGTGACTGATTACAATGCATTTATTACGACCTACAACCAACATCTTAATGAATATGTTTGGCAAAAATCTGAGGAGAAAGACATTAGAAAAAAAGCACCCAAGCTTTCAATAATTAAGGGTATTCCATCATTTCCAGTTTTGGGAAAAGCAGAGACTAGAGATTACGAAAAAATCATGAAGGAAATGATTTCTACATATAGAGATGTGAAGCAGGAGGTGTTACGAGTACAATCGCCCTCCATTAACGCTCGGAATTTAGCGGAATGGTTAGGCAAAAAAAGCGCACGGTCGGGGAGGAAGATTAGAAGTTTTTTTGATAGCGTAGAGAAGAAAGAGTGCCTTAATAGAAATAAGTACGGATGGCTAGAAATAGCAAGCAAAGATGCATATCAGATATGGAGTGACCTTGTCCACTATCTGGATGAAGATATCAAACACTCCAAGATCGATATTTCCACTCCCCAAAAAGCAAGAGAGACGGCTGATTCATATGCGCAGTATGTATCTATTGCCTCTGAACTCGTTTTTGATAAGTCCTCAAAAGCGTATACCGATTTTCGATTGAAGTTCAATAAACTAACGGCTCTTTTGAAGGCAAGCCCATTTGAGGATCTCCAAGAGGAGCGACGTGAAATTGCTTTTGCAGGGTTTTCGTGTGATGAAAATAGTTTAAAAAAGAAATTCGCGTTCTGCTTCAAAGAGACTGGAGGAAAACTTCAGTTCTATGTCTTGTTCAATTTGAAACAGGATATAAAGTTGAAGTTTTCTAAAACGGGGGAATATCATGCTCTTGGATACATTGGTACGGGGGACCGGCAAAGGGCGATTATCAAACCAATAAGCTTTGAACATGCAGAAGGAACATGTCTTCTGCCGTTAGCATTTGGAAAGCGGATCGGCAGAAAGTATCTTTACAACAATCACGTGAAGTCAAATCCCAACAGTCTTAAATTTTTAGAGAGCCTATTCGTCAAGTTCTCAAATGCAAGGATAATCAGGGAAACGAAGGTTACCCAAATGGGAAAACAAGAAAGGTATTATTGTGCAATTTCTCTTGAGCAGAGATTTCCTAAATCGAAAGAAGTGAAAGATACATTACAACAAAATATTCAGAGTGTGCTTGGAATAGATATGGGTGAAAAAATCCCAGCAGTGGCCGCCATTGTTGATCAAAAAACCAATAAGATACGGAATGTATGGTACCTGCGTCCCGAAATGAATAAAAAGCTTCATCAAATACAAGACAGAAAAGATGAAGAACAACGACGGAATGGGATGGTTCCGTCTCATCTAAACAAAAAGATAAAAAATGTCACCCAAAAACTACTGGAGGATATTGCTATCCAAACCTTAGAACTATCCATAAGGAACAACGCCATGCTCGTAACCGAGAGTCTGCCTAGAGGATTTGGAAGGGGTCGTACCAAAGGAACATACGTTTGGATGAGACAGTACACAAAACTTAACGACATATTAGCGAGTAAAGCTCGGGAACTTGGAATTACTGATCTCAGGAACGACAAGGACTACAGTCAGAAGACTGCTGTTTACAAACCACGAGGATACCTGGTCAAAGTTCCTGCTGGGTATACATCAAAGACGTCTATCCAAACTGGTTTCATATTGAGAAATTGGACATACTTTGATTTCGATGAGAAAGATATACGGAATACTTCAACGCTGACCCTGAAGGATGAGCCCTTAGGTGTAACAATGATCGTTGATCTCGATACAAGAGCTATTAGGGTTGACTGGAATGGGAGATCTCAGCGTGTTCAGTTCGGCGGAAAAGCGAAAGAACTAGGCTTGTACTATGACGAAGTCCTCAGCAAGGAGAAATTTGAGTATTACATGGATACGGTTTTCAATAAACGAGGAAGCAATTCGCTTGAACGAAGGCTAAGTATAAAGCGCTTTGCCTCTAACCTTCTAAACCCTAGAAAAGAACAAGCAATCTATACTGATATTTTTACAGGAAAACATGTGAATGCCGATGCTCAAGGGGCAGTTAATGTTGCTCGAAGCTATCTTTTTTCTCTGAGCGATGTTTATGACGAAACTGTAAAAGGGGTAGATCGCCTTAAATGTTGGCAGGATTGGTATATACAGACACTGACTAACATTCCCTCGTTCCTCTATACCTGTGAAGATAAACAAGCGTAGGCAGTATAGCGTGGAGATGTTACCCATCGCCTTTGTTGCTGAATACTTGTATTGTCAACGATCCTCTTTCTATTATTTGAGTGGAGCGGAAAACGGCGAGGAGGAGAATCCGTATATCCAATCAGGGAGAGCAATTCATAGCAATACAGATATAAAAGGTTCTCGTTACAGGGATCAATTCAAAGAGGTAACCGGTGTTCGACTGGTGAACTATCACTATGGGCTCGTTGGGAAAGCTGATTTGGTTAGAGAACTTGAGGACGAACTCATACCGGTTGAGTACAAGTCCGGTCAGCTAAAAAGGGCTGAAAATCATCGTTTTCAGCTTATCTTGCAATCTTTTTGCCTAAGAGATCAGTTTTGCAAACAGATACGGAAGGGAGTGGTTTATTTTTATGAAGTTAATGAGTGTTGTGAGTATGAGTTCTCCTCCAAAGAATTCAAAAAAGCGGAAGAAACACTTATGGAAATTAGGGAAAAACTATCAATTGGGAACATCTCTCTGTTTGGCAAGATCAGTCAGCAGAGCTGTGTTCATTGTTCTTTTTATAACATTTGTATGCCGTATTTGGAATGAGTTATCTTTCGGACAAAACAACGCTTTATTTGTTCAGCGATAGTTATTCTATCGAGTTAAAAAACAAAAAGATCCTGGTTAACAAACATGGGATGAAGGTTGATGAGATTCCGTTCTTTCACTTGACGACGATTGTGATTAATCATAATTGTGGTGTTGATCCAAAGATTTTGAGATATGCTACAAGAAACAAAATTTCAATTGTTTTTATCGATGGAAATTTCAACTTTGTAGCTTCTGTGAAACATCCGGAATCTAAGAATATTTTTTTAAGAAAACTGCAGTATGAGAAATTTTCAGATCCTTCTTTTGCTATAGAGACGGCGAAGAAGATAATAACTGCTAAACTAATTAATTGTGCAGGCACTATCAGACAGAATCGATCAGAATTGGTGCCATGGATTAATTCTATACGAAAGGTGAAATCTGTTGATGATCTAAGGGGTATAGAGGGAAGTTATGCCAACTATTACTTTGCTGTGTTCGGTAAACAATTGGTAAGTTCTGATTTTAAATGGTTCGGTAGGTTCAAATATCCTGCTGTTGGTGAAATAAATGCACTTCTGTCTTGGGGTTATACATTGCTCGGGACTGAGATCCAGACCTTCTGTGAAATCATAGGTTTAGATCCGTACTTGGGTTTTATGCATACAAACTACTATGGAAGGCCGTCACTTGTGTGTGATCTTATCGAAGAGTATCGGCCGTGGGTCGTTGATCGATTTGTCCTAAATCTCATCAATCGGAAACAGATCAGAAAAGAGCATTTCAAAAATATGGACGGATTAGAAAGACTAAATGCCAGTGGGTACAAAGTTTTCCAGGTTGCGTGGCTTAAGAGAATGAGAGGAATAAAGAAGTATCAGATAATTCACAAAACAAAACTTTCGATTAGGGGTGTGATTGAAATGCAGACACGTTTGATTTCAAAATCGCTAACCGATGAGTATAGCTATCAACCATTCGTACCATGATTAGATTTACCGTTTGTTACGATATCTCACAGTCCAAACGGCGCACAAGATTATCGAAAGCATTGGAGGAATTTGGAGAAAGAGTACAGTATTCGGTATTCGAATTCAAGCTCACGAAAGCGCAACATATCCGACTGCTTAAGACCTTGCAGTCAAAAGGATTCATGCAAAAAAACAAACAGTCCCCACAAGACAGTATTACGTTCTACTACTTCAACGACAACACAATACGAAAGATTCGCAGGGTTGGTCCAAAGCCCGTAGGGGATAGAGATCACTTGGTCTATATCTAAACCTCAGTCTGTGGATTTTCAAAGTGACGGTGAATAGTATAAAATCACGGTCAGGTGAGCAAAATTCCTTATGCTTTACCAATAAGCGGTTTTTGTGAGGATTTTGTTACTAGCTAACGGTGGAGTGAAAATATGGTAGTATTTTTATACTATTGCAAAACAACTCAAAAATCGCGCAACCAATATTAATCGCGGTTAGAACGAATTACCTGAGTCAGAACTAAATCAAAGTAATTCACCGTGTTGTGTGTAACAACTCACGGAGTTAGAACGAATTACCTGAGTCAGAACTAAATCAAAGTAATGACCTATAGATCGTTGACAGCATGAGAGGAAAGTTAGAACGAATTACCTGAGTCAGAACTAAATCAAAGATAATCGTATGATACTCGTTAAGCTTCTCGTTCCGTTAGAACGAATTACCTGAGTCAGAACTAAATCAAAGTGTCCTGATCGCTATATCCGCGGGCCGCGGTGGTTAGAACGAATTACCTGAGTCAGAACTAAATCAAAGCGCCCACCGAGTTCTTTCCAACTCGCACCTTTGGGTTAGAACGAATTACCTGAGTCAGAACTAAATCAAAGTACCGAAGTAGTGCAAAAAACTTATGGCGATTAGTTAGAACGAATTACCTGAGTCAGAACTAAATCAAAGAGTCTTGCACGAAACGGAAAGCGGTATGTGTTGGTTAGAACGAATTACCTGAGTCAGAACTAAATCAAAGTCGGTTGCCATCAGTTCAACGACATCTCCGGTATGTTAGAACGAATTACCTGAGTCAGAACTAAATCAAAGTAGAGTTGTACCGTTCTAATTCTGAGGTAGAGAGTTAGAACGAATTACCTGAGTCAGAACTAAATCAAAGTCTGACCTGTTATTTTTTGCATGATCCGCTTTTGTTAGAACGAATTATCTGAGTCAGAACTAAATCAAAGTTACTCATGACGGAGGAGTGGCGGGCCCAACCCGGTTAGAACGAATTACCTGAGTCAGAACTAAATCAAAGAGGTAAAAAACGCAACGGTCAGAATATCGAAGGAGTTAGAACGAATTACCTGAGTCAGAACTAAATCAAAGCTTGGAACGAAGGCATGGTACTCGAACAAGTGTGGTTAGAACGAATTACCTGAGTCAGAACTAAATCCCTGTCACTCACAAAATCTTACTCTCCTCCTGGAGAACTGTTTCCGGCTCGAGCATATAGATGTCCTGGCGCCGGTCGCTTGTTCCAACCAGTGTCCCCTCGCCTCTAACAATTGCCTCATAGGGTTTGCAGGCGTCACAGCCATCGGTCGGGCAGAGAAAACTGCCGAGCTGGCGGGCGAGTTTCATTTTTTTTGCGACTTTAAGAATCGTCTCTTCTGATTCTTCTATGTCCGGGAGCTTTTGCTTAGATGGTTCGTCATCACGGTCGATGTACCAGTAGCTTGCTTTTTCAACCGGGTGTTTCTGGCAGTTTGTCGCAAGCAGGAGGTAGATTGGGAGCTGAAGGGAATTCTCATCCTCGGTGCTCCGTCCGGTCTTGAAATCGATAATATGAATACCGGTGGTTTCCTCATTGTACTCAAGCCAGTCGAGCTTGCCGCAGAGGATGATGTTTTCTTCTTCAGAAATCCAGTACTGCGGGAGATCGCCGGGAATCTTAACGGCGAGGTTGAGCAGTGGTCCCGGGTGCTGGGTGACCCGTCTGAGCATGTCCTCCGCTCTCCGCTTGTAGCGCTGTTCAACGTCGCTGTCGGGGAAGCCGCCCCGTGTTCCTGATACGTTCTGCCATGCTGACTCGAGCTTTTCGACGAGGGGTGTTTCAAAACGCCTGTTGACCGGAAGGACAGAAAGGGATTCGATGACCTGATGGACGGCCTGGCCGAGGGCGAGTGGTGGTGAGATAAGCTGAATTTTGTGGCCTGACTTGGGATCTTTGTAGACGTTTTTGAGAAAGTATGCACGCGGGCAGGTGAGGAAGTCGCTGATCGACGAATGCGAAACCCACAGTGCCGAGTATTTATCCATTGGCATGAGCAGTATTGTACTGAAAGCGGTGTGTGCTTTGAAGCGGGCAATGGCCTGCAAGTCGACTACTCTGGTTGAACGCCTAGATCAAGCGTTTGAGAAATTGTGCGGTGATGCTTTAAACCGATGATTATCCCCGAAATGAGAAGCGCAAGCCCGAGGACGGCGCCTGCCGCAGAGATCCACCGGATGAGGGTGACAAGATCGTTTGATATGATGTCGGCCAGGGTTGAAATGGTCCCGGCGAGTGTTGGACTATTGCCTGCGATATGAGCAGAAATCAGTGTGTGCAGTTTCTCCTGAGTCTTATGGAGATATACCGTTGGTATAGCCAGAATGACCGACGGTAGAAAGATCGAGAGTCCCGAGCAGATCATCGCGGCTGACAACCGCGGGCAGATCGTGATGATTACCAGAAGCAGGATGACGAGCAGGGAGACCGTGATGATCGGAAAAAGCTCGAGCACCGTATAGACGGTCTGGACACTGCGTGTCGTCTCGGGGGCGACGGGAAGCATGTCCGAACTGAACTGCGTGCGGTCTTGCAATAGCTGAATCTCAGGTGTGTCTGCGAAAGAAATTGCGAAGTCCGGCCGGTCGGTAACCCCAGAAAACCAGCGATAGCTAGCAGTGATAATGGTTTCGGCGCTCCGCTGGACGAAAAGTGGTGTCAGAATTGACCTGAAATCTTGCTCCTCGATCTGAGTGTTGAAGTTCACGAACGTTTGGTGGTCCGTGTCCCGGAAACTTGAAGAGCCATCAGTCACAGTCCTGTTTGCTATCTCGTTCGCGATTTCCGGAGCGGATGTATACAATCCTGACTGCTCGATCCATTTTGTGAGCTGCTCTGGACAGGTCAGAGCATTCGCGAGGACGGAAAGTGGGACCCCTACGAGTACGGTGAGCACTATTCCGGTAAGAAGGACCAGGGAAACGATCCACCGGATGACTGCGAAACAGCCTCCCATCAAAGGGATCTACTGACATTAAGTGTACTCAGTATAGCATGAAGGCATATGTCTGCGGCATCGAGTTTTGTGAGATTGATGGAATATCCTGTGCACGGACGATATGCTATTATTGTTTCGATCTGGACTGACCCTCCGAGTGGTTAGCTACCCGGAAATGATCGGTGCGGGAACCCTAAAACCTGATATCAATTCGTTTTTTCTGATAGTATGAAAGTGAAGCTGAAGTGGATCCCGTGGGTTGTTGCGGTGGTGTTTCTAGCGTTTGTATTCACCCGGCTAACGGAGTATGAGCATATCGTATCGGCGTTCCAGCGGGGCGAGCTGTTTTGGATTGGGGTAGCACTCGGATTTCAGATCTTGTTCTTCTTGCTATTTGCACGTGCCTCCTTGGAATCATTCCGTCTTATGCAGGTCAACTGGACGTATCCATCAATGCTTCTTGTCGTCATGGGCGCGTTCTTCGCAAATGTCATCACACCAAGCCTCGGTCTTGCCGGAACAGCCGTATTTATTCGTGAAGGAAGGAGGATGGGAAATTCCATGGCACGGGTGATGACGGGGTTTACCGTGCAGACGATATTTGGACAGGTAGGCTTGGTAATTGCGTCGCTTCTTGTCATGGGTGGGATTGCGTTGACCAGAAGAGTTACTTTTTCGTGGGAAATCCTGATCCTTGGCCTTGTTGTGGTGACGCTTATTCTCCAAGTGTTAATTCTATGGATCAGTCACGTGAACCCCGTCATTTCGGAGAGGATATTGAGTGTCGTTTCTTCTGTTGTTGACAGCGCGATGCGAAAAATCAGAAGAAAACCGTTCTTCCCTGAGAATTGGGCTAAGACCAGTGCGGGCGAGATGCGTGATATTGTTGGCGCGGCCCTTCTTCAGAAAAAGAAGTGGCCCGGTATCGCACTTATAACGACGGGAATGCATCTTTCCGCGTTTCTTGCATTGTTCTGCCTTTTTCCCGCGTTTGGCGAGACAGTGGACCTTAGGGCGGCATTCTCTGGATTTCTAGGATCAACCGCCGCAGGCATTGTGCTGATCGGCCCGCAGGGAATTGGTGTGATGGAGGCGGGAATAACGCTTGTGCTCTCACACTACGGAGTGGCACGTGGTGCGGCATCTCTCATTGCATTGGTGTACCGAGGACTAAACTTCTGGCTTCCGATGCTTGTCGGGTTCGTATCCGTCAGGAAACTGCGGGTGTTCGAATAGTGAGATGGGAGTAGACGGGGCGCCGAGAATTGGATGAAATCCTCGCTATGTGCGTTTCAACAGGGAACGGTACACTGAAAGAATTGAATTGCCGACCGTTTCCCAACTATAGCGGTTTGCTTCGTCCCGGCATGTTTTTTCTACCTGTCTGCGGTGTTTTTCATCGAGAAGGAAGTGAACGATCCGCTCGCTGAGTGCCTGTGTGTCCCCGACCGGAACGAGCGCATCGGGGATTCTGTGCAGGACGCTGGCATATCCCTGATTAGCGAATGCGATCGGAATTTTTCCCGAGGCGAGGGATTCGATCAGGACCATGCCGAAGCATTCCCCGTAGATTGCGGGAAAGACGCACACCGATGCGGCGGCGTAGTACGACGGTTTGTCTTTTTCATCGATATATCCCTCGAATGACACATGTTTTTTGATTCCGAGCTCTTGTGTCATTTTTTCAAGTTCCTCCCGCATCGGTCCGTCGCCAGCAATCACCAGATGAGCATCGGGGACTTTTTTGAGAACAGAGGGCATGGCGGAGACGAGGAGATGTACCCCTTTGCGGTGCTCGAGCCGTCCGAGATAGAGCAGGACGTGGGTCTTCTGGGAGAATTTTGCTATCGGGCGGACTTTTTTCGAAAGCGTGGAGATATCCATGCCGTGAGGAATGATCCGGTACGAACCGGGGACGACGAATTCTGCTTCTGTTGCTGTCATTTCGTTGGGTGCGATATGCGCGTCGATGTAGCGTCCTGATTTCACAAGTATAGACGATAGGAACCGGTGAAGATTTTTCTGATGCACGTTCTTTGAAAGGATCATGTAGGTGGATACGACGGGACAACGCGCGTGTTTCACCACCGTTCCGAGTGAAAATGGTGAGAATGGTGTGCCAACATGGATGACGTCGAATTTTTCCCGATCGAGTATTCTTCTCAATTGTGTTCCGGAAGAGTAAAGCCCAAGAGGAATGCTGGTCGTATTGATTGGTGGATTGAACACGATTCCGACGGAATAGATCCGACCTTTGAACTCTCCCTTTTCGGAAGAATACGGTACGATGAACTTAACATCGTGGCCCTTTGAAAGCAGGTACCGTCCTAAGCCTTTAAAATACTGCTGTACACCGGCGTCACAATCGAACGTCGATTCCAGTGCAAGTCCGATTTTCATAGGATGGTATGAGTTTCACGGAAATAATGTCTGTTCCGGGTGTCTGTATTATACGAGGCCTTGGGACGACGGGCAAATGATGTATTCGGGGGATCCGGGAGTAGTGCTCTGCCGTTTGTAACCGGCCGCGATTTTTGATTAAATGGTACAGGTCGACTCGTGATAATTTATTCACCATTTTTTAATGAAAATTTTCCGGAATATTTTCATGTGCGTTGTTCTTGTATGCGGGGCCGCGGTCTTGCCGGCGGTATCTGTGGTACGTGCTCAACCTGACGAAGTAGAAGAACAAGCGGACCAATCGGAAGGGTTCAACCCTGAGACAATTGAGGGCTTTTCGACTGAAATGGAAGAAATTATTGGTGACCAACCGCTCGAGCAGCACGTTGTCCAGCCGGAAACGCCTGAAGGGGAAA
Organism: Candidatus Dojkabacteria bacterium; assembly: GCA_028696915.1. Lineage (GTDB taxonomy): Bacteria > Patescibacteriota > Dojkabacteria > SC72 > JAFGCJ01 > JAQVGB01. The sequence goes on from JAQVGB010000020.1 coordinate 14,220, forward strand.
ATGCCGGCGGATCATTGATCTACTGGATTGCCGGAGGCGGTGCGGTCGTTCTTCTCGCAGGCGTGCTCGGGTACGTTTTAATGAAAAAACGTAGCGGGACGGTCACGAGTGCAAAGAAGTGATCGTTCGTATCCTCTTTTAGGAAGCATCACTCAGACGTAACATCTCGCCTATTACTGCATGAGATGAAGTATCTCGTTAAACTTCGGTTTTTATTCGGTCTTTTTGGCGGGTCCGACAGGATCGGAAGTGTGTATGTACCCGGCATTTGTTCGTGAAGTAATGATCTTTTCATTATGGAAATGGGATAATTTTGACCGTTTGCCGGCAGTTTGCTAGACTTGCTTGTGTTTATATATGACCACATAATCGATGACAGCACTCAAAAAAGTACAGAAAGAGACCGCCCAGAAAGAATCCGAAGGCCGGAGCGAAGCGGTGACTGCGGCTATTGAGCAGATCGAACGGCAGTTCGGGAAAGGCTCGATCATGAAGCTCGGTACCACCAAACGGATCGATGTCGATGTGATCTCGACCGGCGCACTTTCACTGGACATGGCGCTGGGTGTAGGCGGTGTTCCTCGGGGGCGCATCGTTGAGATTTTCGGCCCCGAATCTTCGGGGAAAACGACACTTGCACTTCATATTCTTGCCGAAGCACAGAAGAAAGGCGGGAAGGTCGCATTTATTGATGCCGAGCACGCGCTCGACGCCACGTACGCGAAGTCGATAGGTGTAAATATCGATGATCTCTACGTTTCTCAGCCGGACTTCGGTGAGCAGGCGCTTGAGATATTGGAAACACTGGTAAGATCGGCGGGATTCGATGTGATCGTCGTTGACTCGGTAGCCGCGCTGACGCCGAGGGCAGAGATCGAGGGTGATATGGGAGATAGCCATATGGGCCTTCAGGCCCGGCTGATGTCGCAGGCGTTGCGCAAGATAACGGCAATCTCAGGCAAGACAAACACCATGGTGATCTTTTTGAACCAGATCCGCATGAAGATCGGCGTTATGTTCGGCAGCCCCGAGACCACCACCG